>SYLK01000631.1 GCA_005809115.1 Planctomyces sp.
CACTGTGAGCGGAGACATCAGGAAAGCAGTTCAATGCCTTCGGAAGACGAAATTTTTGACAAGGTACGCGAAACGCTGGTCGATGCGCTGGGTGTGGATGATGACGAGGTGACGCCTGCCGCCACGCTGATCGGGGATCTGGGGGCCGAATCGATCGATTTCCTGGACATCGTGTTTCGGCTGGAGAAGTGCTTCGACATTAAGATCCCTCGGGGAGAACTGTTCCCGGAGAATCTGGCGGCAGCGGATTCCGGGTTTGTGGCTGACGGAAAGGTCACGCCCGACGGCATCGCCCAGCTCCGCCAGAAGATGCCGCATGCGGATGTCGACAGCTTTGCCAGAGATCCGCAGGTCGGAAAAATCCAGGATCTGTTCACAGTTGCCATGATCTGTCGCTTCGTCGCCGCACGACTGAAGTAGCGGTCGTGGCTGATTTTTCCGGGAAAACCCGAGGCCAGGGCTGAGTTCGCGTGGGAGCCAGCCCTGCTCGGCCCCCTGTTCCGCAGCGATCTGTCGTCTCCGGCAGGTGTTGTAACAGCCATTGTAAACCGTCGGACCGCGAGCCGCCTGCGGTACTGGACAAGCCACGTCAATGGCTGTGCCAGGCTGGTTGGCGCGGCTCGGGCCGGGTGATCCGGTCTGCAGCGTTCCGGCAGAAGCCGGCGATCAGGAACAGTGGAATTCAGCGTTGACCTGAGGACAGCCAATGATCGCGTTGGATTTGCTTTGAATCGATCGTGTGACGTCCGCACCGGGAACGAGCGGAGCGCGAAAAGTGTGGCGGGGGGAAGTGCAACACAGGTTTGCGGTGAGATCAGCGAATGCGATGGTACTGGGTTGACAAATTTATCGAGTTTGAATCGGGACGACGTGCCCGGTCTGTGAAGAATGTGTCACTGGCGGAAGAACATCTGCACGACCATTTTCCAGGTTTTCCGGTCATGCCGGGTTCGCTGATGATCGAAGGAATGGCTCAGACTGGCGGAATCCTGCTGGGTGAGCGGTTTCAGTTTGCGTATAATGTCATTCTGGCAAAGGTGCCAAAAGTGACGTTCCACAGCTGGGCCTGTCCAGGCGATCAGATTATTTACACGGCTGTGCTGCAGGATGCACGTGAGGAGGGTGGCAGCGTGTCCGTCACGGCTGAGGTCGGGGATCGACTTGTCGCAGAGGCCGAGATCATGTTTGTGCATTTGTCATCCGATGATCCTCAGCTCAGCCGCATGGATCAGAAGAACTTTGTGTTTCGGATGAACCTGCTGGATATTCTGACCGTCGGGAAAGCGGAATCCGGTGGGGCTGCGACTGGTGAATAAACGTGAGGAAGAGAAATGAATCGTCGCGTCGTGGTTACCGGGATGGGGTGCATTACGCCACTGGGAAACAGCGTGGAGGCGATGTGGGCCTCGCTGCGAGAGGCGAGGAATGGCGTTGGCCGGATCACTCATTTTGATGCGTCACGATTCCCCACGCGATTCGCGGCTGAGGTGAAGGACTTTGACTTCGATTCACTCGTACCGGATCCGGCTCGATTCGCGGATTCGGGCCGAAATATCCGGTTCGCGATCGGCGCTGCGAAGCAGGCCGTTGCGGCATCCGGCGTCCTCGACGCCACTCTGGACCCGGCACGATTCGGAGTCTATCTCGGTGCCGGTGAAGGCCAGCAGGACTTCCTGCAGTTCATGACACTGATCGCAGATTCCCAGAAAAACGGGAGTGTGGATCTGCAGGCGTTTACCAGCCAGTTTCTGGAATCCATGAACCCCCGCTACGAACTGGAACTTGAACCCAACATGCCGGCGGCTCACCTGTCCAGCCTGTTCAATGCGCAGGGGCCAAATCTCAACTGTCTGACCGCCTGTGCGGCGTCCAGCCAGGCAATCGGCGAAGCGACCGAGATCATTCGACGGAATGACGCTGACGTGATGCTGTCTGGCGGTGCCCACAGCATGATCCATCCGTTCGGACTGACCGGATTCAACCTGCTGACGGCACTCTCCGAGCGAAACGACTCACCGGAAACCGCATCCCGACCATTCGACCTGAATCGGGATGGCTTCGTGCTCGGTGAGGGCGCCGGGATGGTGATCCTGGAAGAGCTGGAGCATGCCAAAGCCCGCGGAGCAACCATCTATGGGGAAATTCGCGGGTATGGATCCACGGCTGATGCCTACCGGATTACCGACATTCATCCCGAAGGACGCGGAGCGATCAGCTGCATCCGCATGGCACTGCAGGATGCCCGGCTGAACCCGGAAGACATCGGTTACGTCAACGCACACGGGACCAGCACGAAAGTGAACGATCATGTCGAAACAATGGCGATCAAGGGCGGACTGGGGCAGCATGCCTGGAAAACACCCATCTCCAGCATCAAGAGCATGATGGGACATCTGATCGCCGCCGCCGGAAGCGTAGAAGCGATTACCTGTCTGATGGCCATCCGTGACGGTGTCCTTCCGCCCACCATTAATTACGAGACTCCCGATCATGACTGCGATCTTGATTATATTCCGAACGAGGCCCGAGAAACTCGGATTAAAGCGGCGTTGTCAAACAGTTTTGGCTTTGGTGGCCAGAATGTGTCGCTCATAATCGCTCAGTTTGCTGAATGAACTCCCCGGGGAAACCTTGGCAGATTTCACGGCAGGAACTGAAAGTCCTTCAGGTATGATCAGGTAACAGGGAGTGCAGCCGGTGTTTTTCGCGTGGCTGTTGCTTGCTTTGGTGGTTGCAGGATTGCTGGTGGAGTGGCGGATCCGCGCCCATTGCACGCGACACATTGCGGACATTTTCGAGAATGTCCCGCCCTTCAACGTCGTTGTTGGGAAGCTGAGTTCC
>SYLK01000632.1 GCA_005809115.1 Planctomyces sp.
ACCGGAAGAGCACGAGACCGGGTATTCGCCGCGCTTCGGGGTGCCGCGAGACATCGTGATAGCCCTTGAGCCCGTCGACGCGGCCAAGTACGGCGTCGTACGGTCGCCATGCCCGCCAGATGAATGCCAGCAGTGCCAGGGCGACAGCAATGAAAATGCCCTGAATGACCCCGAGCAGAATGACGCCCAGAAAACACGCAACAGAGAAGCCGAGTTCACTGCGTCGCAGGCGATACAAGCGGGCAGGTCCCGAAATCTCAATCTGCCCCAGACATGCGCTGATCACGACCGCACCGAGCGCAGCACGGGGCAGATTCCTGAGCAGCGTGGGCGCAGTCTGCAGCAGAAGGATGATGCACAGCGCACCAGCCACACCGGCGAGCTGCGTCCTGGCACCAGACTGCTCTGCCACCGGAGTACGCGATGCGCTGCCACTCACAGAAAACCCCTGGAACAGACCGGTCATCACGTTCGAAATGCCCAGAGAAATCAGCTCCTGACTGGCGTCGACATGGTACCCGCCCCGTTGTGCGTAGATTCGTGAAAGGACGCTCGTATCGGCGAATGAAACCAGGGCAATCGCGATCGCACCGGAACACAGCGGCCGCAGATCCTGTAAAGAAACGATCGGCAGGCGGAACGCCGGAAAGCCCTGCGGCAGTGGACCGATCACGGAAACTCCGGCCTGCACCGCCAGATCAAAGGAGGCAACCGCAAGGGTCGATCCGACCACGGCAATCAGCACCCCGGGAACTCGGGGCGCCCAGCACCTGCAACCCAGAATCACAATCATGCTGCACAGGCTGATGGCGGTCGCTGCCCAGTTCGTCCGGCCTTCCAGAACGCCGGTCAGGAGTGCCCGGGCCTGCTGAAGAAGTCCCTCGCCACTGACCGAGAAACCAAACAATGCCGGCAGCTGCCCCGCGATCACGGTCAGCGCGATCCCGTTCACATAACCGTAGCGAATCGGCTTCGAAATCAACTCGGTCAGGAAACCAAACCTGAACAGACCGGCAACAATGCACATGAAGCCGGAAAGAACTGCCAGCATGCCGGCCAGCGACAGGGCTCGCCCGGCGTCACCGGCCGCCAGCGGCAGGATCGTCGCCGCAATCAGCGCCGCGAGGGACGAGTCGGGGCCCAGCACCAGAATGCGGCTCGGACCGCAGATCGCGTACGTGATGAGGGGAACGATGGTCGCGTAGAGTCCGTAAATCGGCTGCAGCCCGGCCGCCTGAGCATAGCCCATGCCGACCGGCACAAGGACGGCCGTCAACACAAATCCAGCCAGCAGATCCTTCAGGAGACCAGATCGCGTGCGCGTGCTTTCCATTGTTCTGCCAGGTGTGAAAACTCAGCCGCCGTGACTCCCCACCTCGGGTGCGCCGGAAGCGCTCCGGGCACGTCGTTCCCCAAGGGCAGACGCAATCAGCAGGAATTCACGAACGTTCTCGGCGGTCAGAAGTCCGACCAGGACTTCGCGATGTACGACTGGGGCTGTCATACAGCATTCAGCCGCGTGAATTCGTGCCAGGGCAGCATCCAGCATCTCGTTCGTGTCCAGGGACAGAAAATCCTGACGCATGACATCGCCCACCCGGGCGTCCGGACCGCGCTGCTGCAGTGCCACCATCAGGTCACGACTCAGCAGAATCCCGACCACCCGGGCAGCGTCCACAACAGGGAAGTCCTGCTGTGGTGTCGCCAGAATCAGGTCAACAGCCTGCTGCAGCGTATCGCCCGGCTGAAGTGAGCGAAAATCCGTCATCATCGCCCTCTTCACCGGGATCCCCCCCAGCGCCGCCTTCATCGTTACCATGGTTGCTTCCTGGGCCGCACCAATCCAGACGAACAGCGCAATGAACATCAGGAACGGATTGGTAAAAAATCCCAGAAAGGCGAATACCAGAGCCATTGCCTGACCGATGCTCGCGGCGATCTGTGTGGCGTGCGCGTAGTCCAGTCGCGTGGCCAGCAGTGCCCGCAGCACCCGTCCGCCGTCCATCGGAAATGCCGGCAGCAGATTGAAGACTACCAGCAGCACATTGACCGCCATCAGCCGTTCCAGAAACGGACCACTGGTCACACCCAGCTGCTCCAGAGGAGCGAATGCGCCTGTAAACTGAATCCAGGCAAAGATTCCCACCGCAATCACGACGTTGACCGCCGGACCTGCCAGGGCCACCCACAACTCCTGCAAGGGCTGCTCCGGCATCCGTTCCAGGCGAGCGACACCACCGATCGGCAGCAGTGTGATATCTTTTGTCCTGATGCCATAGCGAGCCGCCATCAGCGCATGCCCGAACTCGTGCAGCACCACGCAGGTGAACAGAGCGAGGACAAAAGCCACCCCTTCCAGACTCTTGCCTGCACTCTCACCCGCCGAAGAGTGACTAAGGAAGACAAAGCCGATCAGAATCAGAAACGTGGCGTGCATGTAGACGCTGATGCCACGGAACTCACACAGCTTCCAGGACCATTTCATGACTCACCTGTCGAGCATTCGCCGGAGAGTGGAACACGCTGCGGGGGCGACTGAGGTCCGCGGCCCCGCATCCACTCCAGTGTGGCGGCTCAGAAGCCGGACCGGACAACCCATAGTCAGGAGCGACCTGGCCAACTCCTCCGCCTGAGACGGAAACCACCAGGTCATCATCTCCGACCGCCGCTGCAGTCTACCGCTTTCATCTGCCAGGGGACAGCCTGCACCCATCCTGAAACGAAGCCCGAGTGGCGCGACCATTGAGGCTGGTGAGGTTGCCCATGCAGAGTCGACGGTGTGCCGGGTTCACCTGTTTTACGAGATTACCAGACGTCAGGAATGTCGCAGGCGGCACACTGGCGCGGGATCTGGCTGGCCGGGATTGGTGTCCATGAGGTCAGTGTAGCGCGTCCCGGGCCTGAGAATCTCCGTGCTCGAGTGGCGCTGGATCTCGCACTACAGGCTCCTGAGAATACAATCTTCCCCGTGGAGTGCGAACCGGCTCAGTCATCAACGGAGCCTCTGAACGGCCTGCCGTAAGACAGTGATGAAACGGATTCGCGTAACCTGTCCGAGGCGCGCACGTGGACTGCCATTTCCGTGGGTGCTCCCGGACATGTCAGCGATGATGTTTCCGCTGCCAGTTGCTCCGCTGCTGCGGAATAACGCGGAGAAAGACAAATCGCAGTCCTTCCCCTGCCAGAATCGGCTCTGTGGTTGCCGATCCGCTGTGCGCTGCTGGATGGGATGCTGCTTCAACCTTGTTCCGCTATTTGCCTGGGGAATAGGCTGCCGAGTAAGGGGGCCGGATTTCGCCGTGGCTGCGGAGAACTACGAGCAGGCGTCTGACGCAGATCGTTTCAGCACCCACTGTAACCATTCAGGAGTTTCCAATGACTGCGGACACTAAGACCGATACCCCGGAGTCGCGTTCACCAGACTCACGGCGGGAGTGGAGCACACAGGCGTTCCTTGGATTTCTTGGGCTGATCAGCTGCCTTTACGCCACGATGCTGATCTACCACATTGCGAAGCCTGTCGGCACCGTCGCGGAGAACGCCAGTCTGCTGGAACAGTGCCGTCAGATCTGTCTGCGGTATGGCCTCATCACAACCGGAAATGTCAGAAAGGACGCAGAAGCCTATCTGGAGGCTGTGCAGTCGAAGAAAATGACCGAGGGACTGGCCGCGATGCTGGCGGAAAGTGGTTTTAAGCCGGTGAAATCCGCGCCCCACGCGCTACTGGATCAGCAGGCCCCGCACTTTGCCCTGCCGGATGTCCGCGGGCAGGAACATCAGCTCCGGGAAGCTGGCACAGGTCGTCCCGTAGTCGTCGTATTCTATCTGGGGTATGCCTGCAGTCACTGCGTGGCTCAGCTGCTGGCTCTGGATCAGGACCTGCAATACTTCCGCGAGCTGGGGACGGACGTTGTGGCGATCAGTGCGGACAGCTCGGAACACACGGCCGAGAAGTACGGGGAGTACGGAGAATTCCACTTCCCGGTCCTGGCAGATGTCGACAATGCGGTGTCCCGGGCCTGGGGTGTCTACCGTCCGGCGACAGAGGAACAGCCTGAGTTCATGAATCACGGTACTTTCATCGTCGATGCAAAGGGCTGCCTGATCTGGGCGGCGCAAGGCAGAGAGCCGTTCCTTGACAACCGGACGCTGCTGCATGTGATCGCAGAGTCTCAGGGCCTGCTGCCCGAGACTCCGGCAGTGGCAATGAACGACACACTGCGCTGCCACGCTGCCGGAGACTGACGTCTGATTCGATTTGTCTCAGGATGTGTCAGCCGCATACCGCCTGCCTGCGGGTGCGGGACCTCAACGTTTTTCGACAGATACCGGGCATTGCGAATCTTGTTGAGGAGCCTTCGACAAGGACCATCCTGTCTGGCACGACGAACCTGCTCAATCCGCGGCCGGCAAATTTGCTGTTCCTGTCCCCGTGGGCACGCGTCTGCGATCCCCGCTGCAGAAACTGCTCATACAGCTCCCAGCCTCGGGGCGCGCAGGGACATCCATCTGCGTAAACGACTTTTCGATATATGGTTACAGAACTTTCACGCCACGACCTGGCGCTGTCCAGCTCCGAGGTTCTGACCGTCTGGATCTATGCGCGTACCGTCACCACCCGGCAGTTTCGCACCCGTACCAGGACCGTCCCCAACCTTCATGCTCCGATCGGATCGCCGACAAGCGGCTCCGGATTTTCAGCGGCGCCCTGAGAATCCACAGGCTCGGAAACGTCCGTACGGACACAGACGGATCGCATGATGACGAAATCCTGACCCTTCGGTCCCCCGATCTCAATTAATCCCCTGCCAGCAGTGCCATCGCCGCGTTATGGCCGGCGATGCCGCTGACACCACCGCCGCGGCGGGCGCCTGCACCGGCAAGATAAATATGCGGATCGTCCGTCTCAGCGCCCCAGAGTTGCTGGTCCGCTCCCTCCGCCTGGTCGTCAAGGAAAGGAAAATCCAGGTCACGATGGAAGATGTTTCCACGCGGCAGGAAAATCTCTCTCTCCAGATCCAGAGGTGATTTCACTTCAATCGCCAGCGATCCATCGCGGCAGGGAGCGAGGACGGATTCGATGGGGTCCAGCAGATACTGATTCAGGCTGGCGATGGCGTACCCTGTGGCCAGTGCTCTGGCGCGCTCCGGATCTGCGTCGAAGAGCTGCGCAGGAGTATGCAGCCCAAACAGGGTGAGAGTGTGAAAGCCTTTCTCGATCAAGTCCCTCGACAGAATCGTCTGATCGGTCAGGGTGTGGCAGTACAACTCCAGCGGCAGCGGCTGCGGCATCTGTCCGGCACAGGCGCCGGTGTAAGCGGCTTCCAGCTGGGAGCAGCTTTCATTGACATGAAACGTGCCGGCAAACGCGAGACGCGGGTCCACTCCGGACTTAAGTCGTGGCAATCGCGACAGGAGCATGTTGATTTTCAACTGCGAGCCTTCGAGAGACTCTGGCTCAGCCTGCCCGCGCAGACGAGCCAGATGCTGGGGGGCAGCGGCGAAGAGCAGATCCCCGGCGACATAAGCGTCACCGGATTCGGTTTCGATGCGAACCCCCGCAGGTCCGCTTTCCAGCGCGGCGACCCTGGATTCGAGTTTGATCTCCACACCGTGGAGCCTGGCGATGCGAGACAACTCCGTGACCAACGCACCCATTCCGCCCTGCGGCACCCGCCACTGGCCGGTGCCATTTCCAATCAGGTGATAGAGGAAACAACGGTTCGCCTGCATGTTGTCTGCCGAAACGAATGTTCCAATGAGCGCGTCGGTCAGAACCACTCCGCGTACCAAATTGTCACGGAACCGATTGCGAATGACTTCGCCAATCGGGATCTCCATCAGATTTCGCCACACTTCCGGCAATCCGATTTCGGATCTGAGTTCCGCCGCGCTCCTGAGGGGTTTGAGCAGGGACGGGGCAAGGCGCCCGGCCAGTTCGGCAATCTCTCCATAAAACTTGCGCCACGCGATGCCTTCCCGGTCCGATCCGGTCAGCCTTCTGAAACTGGCTTCGGTCGTTTCATTCCACACCGCCGACACCAGCAGTCCATCATGCCGACCATCCCGTTGATAAGGCGTGAAGGAGGAGACGGAACGCCCGAGCGTTTTGAAGCGGATTCCCAGATCAGCCACGATCTGATCGGGCAGCAGTGACACCAGGTAGGAATAGCGCGACAGTCGGGCATCGTATTCAGGAAAGGGCTTCACACTGGTCGTGGCGCCACCGAGCTCGTCATGCGCTTCCAGCAGAAGAACTGTTTTCCCGGCCCTGGCCAGATAACTCGCCGCCACCAGTCCATTGTGCCCGCCACCCACGATGATGGCGTCATA
>SYLK01000633.1 GCA_005809115.1 Planctomyces sp.
ACCACTCTCCACCGCCAGAATCAGCTGGTTCCCCATCCCCGGGATTCCAAAATAACGCTCCAGCAGAAAAGATCCCGTGATCAGGAATGGAATCGTGATGACCACGTGTGTGATGACCGGAATCAGGGCATTTCGCAGCATGTGAACCAGCATGATCCGGCTCCGCGGAGCCCCCTTTGCCACAGCCGTGACAATGTAGTCACGCGCTGTCTCCTCAACCATCACAGCGCGATAAAAACGGGTGTCATAACCCATCGCCACGACCACGTTGATCAGCACGGGCAACAGGTAATACCGCGGCCACACGTGGCTCAGATAGTCGACCCAGCCGGCATGGCTTACCTCGGGATCGTAGTAAATCGCAAAGACTTCTGTGCCCAGCAGCTCCTTCAGCCGCCAGGCGCCAAAGTACTGGCCGATGATGATGTAGACCAGAAAACTGACGCTCATTCCGAGCACCGACAGAAAGACCAGCAGCCGGTCAGGCCAGCGGCCGCGAAACCAGGCGGATACAAGCGCAATCCCGATCGACACCAGAGTTGTCAGAATCAGCGATGGGACCGTGATCGCCAGACTCGGACCAATGCTGCGTCCCATGACTTCGCCCACAGTCTGACCCGCGTAGTCCCAGCTCTTCTCGGAAAAATCTGCCGTCAGCACCTGCCGCAACAGCACCGAGTACTGCACAGGAAACGGGCGGTCCGTTCCCAGTTCGCGGCGTCGCGCTATCACGTCCGCCTCCGTTGCGTTTTTCGGCAGCCGTCCGTAAACCGGGTCCCGCACACGCAGTGCCAGCATCATCAGCAGCAGGATTCCGAGATAGACGGGCACCTGATACAGCAGCCGGCGAATAACATAGGATCGCATCGGTGTTCCCTGGCAGAATCCGGAAACCAGCCATGATCGCCCGGGGTGAACCCCAGCCAGCGGCACGCCGGCAGCCGCCGGGCCAACCCGCAGCCGCCGGCAGGCCCGCCGAACCCCGACACTGTACGGGCAGGCTCAGAAACTCCGGTCGGACTGCGGCGGCAGACGTCAGTCCGCGACGTCCAGGTACTTATACCAGTTCTCGAACGATTCGACAGGCTTAAAATTCTTCAGTCGCGGCGTGACCACGTAGAACCGAGTCCGGGCCATGGAACCAGCATACGGGCAGTCCTCCATCAGGATCTGCTGCATCTGTCGCACGATCTGCAGTCGTTCCGGAGATGTCGGCATGGTCACGATCTGCTCATACAGCCGGTCATACTCCGGATTCCGGTAGTTGAAGTGATTCGCGCCCGGTGCCGCGTTCGGCCCGTAAAACAGCGCCAGATTGTTCTCCGCGTCCGGATAGTCCGAGCCCCACGCAAAGCTGAAGAACTGAGCCGCCCGTTCGTCCACCTTCTGCATCAGCTGGGAAAAATCCAGCAGATGCACCCGCAGGCTGATTCCCACCTCGGACAGCTGCTTTTGAATCATCTCCGCCTGCTCCTGTGCGTTCTGCTGCCTGGCGGTATAGTAATCGATCGTCGGCAGACCGCGGCCTCCCGGATATCCCGCCTGCTCCAGCAGCGCCCGGGCACGCTCACGGTCCGGACCGCGAAACGACCCCGACGCACGGCCTCCTTCCGGAAATCCGTCCAGACCCGGAGGAACGACGCCGTCATACACGATGTTGATCCCGTTGTAGAAGGCCTCGTTCTGCTCGTCCCAGTCCAGCGCCAGGCAGATTGCCTGACGGAGAGCCTTCTTTTCCGGCGTGTATCCACCCAGCAGCGGATCCTCCAGATTGAAGCCGCGGAACATGAAGTCCAGCAGCGGGACGGCATACCCCTTCATGTTCTGAGCCTTCATGCCGGACGTCAGCTTCTGCGTGCGTCGGCTGAACGCTTCCTCAAAGTTCTCGGCCGGAATCTGCGCGTAATGCAGTCGTCCGGTCAGGAATTCGAGCCACATCGGCTGATCGTTCTTGTAGAACACAACATCCACCTGATCCAGCAGCGGCAGTCGCCGCCCCCGCGCTTCCTGCAGCCCGTCAGCCGCATCGGCCGGCTCGTGCTCGTCCGGGTAAACGCATGCATGGTATCCGCTGTTTCGCGTGTAGCGGATCCCCTGATCCTGCTTCCAGTCACCCTCTTTCAGCGCGAACGGGCCGGTTCCGATGGGGCGGAGTCCAAAACGGTCACCGTATTTCTCCACGGCTTCCCGCGCGACCACTCCCGTCTGAAACATCGCCAGTTTCCACAGAAAGCTCTGCATCGGCCGTATCAGAGTGACCTCGAATTCGTGGTCACTGATGATCTTCATCCCCGAAACCGGAGCGTCATAACTGAACTTGTCGGCGGCATTCTGTGCTGCGTGATAGTCGTCGAATCCCGCGATCGTCTCGCGCATCAGCCACCAGACTTTGGAACCGCCCTGTCTGACGTCGGCCATGCGCTTCCACGAATACAGGACGTCGGCCGCAACAAGTTCACGACCGCGCCCGTCCGGGAAACACGGATCGTCATGAAAGCGGACACCCGGCTTCAGCCGGAATCGCCATGTCAGGCCGTCCTCCGAACGCGGCAATTCGGCCAGCAGCAGCGGCTCCAGCTCAAACGGTCGCTTCAGGTACTTATACTGCAGCAGCGTCTCAATCAGCTGGCTCGCACACTGATTCTCATAGACTGTCGCTCCGCGAATCGGGTCCAGCGACTTCGGGCCGTCCGATCGCATGGGTATGCGGATCCCCCGAGGTGAGCCGCGCCCCGCCACTGCTGTCCGTCCGGATCTCGCCTCTTCAGAGAAACCGGCCTGCCCGTCTTCGCCGGCGGCCGCGGATGCTTCCTTCTCGGTTTCCGACGCCCGCCCCGATGGGCGCCCGGTCTGCGCCTCACTGCCGCATCCGACGGCCACGGCCGCCGCCCCGATGAACGACAGCATCAGCAGTCGCCTGTGCCTGCGACGATCCATGAATCGTGCTCTCCCCTCGTGTCCTGTGTCTCAGTCTCGCATCTGCAACCCGGTGCACCAGGCCCGTACCAGAATAGTCGATTTCCCGCTGTTCGCGAAATCATCTCTGCGTCGCATTCAGAGTCCTGATCAGGTGCGGTCCCAGTATGATCAGTCCGACTGCGGCAGCGCCAAGTGCCGCGAGCAGGACTGCACCCGCAGCCACGTCCTTGGACTGCCTGACCAGATGGTGAAACTCCGGTGTCGCTGCATCCGCCAGAAACTCAATCGCCGTGTTCAGAGCCTCAGCCGTCCAGACCGCCAATACGGCCAGCACGATCAGGCACCATTCTCCGGCACTCAGACCGCACCAGAACCCGACCAGAATGACGACGGCGGTCGTGCCCACGTGCAGTCGGGCATTGGGCTGCGACCGAACCAGAGTTGCGATCCCGCTGAGCGCGCAGCGGATACTGGTCAGTCGTTCGGAAAGCCGAATACGGCGGTTCATCGCGGACCCCGACCAGTTGCATTCGCTGCATCGCGCTGTCTGCTGCGAGAGATCAGTCTCCGTCCCGCCGTCCGTCCCGCGCTGAACTTCTGGTGCCGCATACTGATCCCCGCTGCCGCCGTGTCCCCGCCCGTTTCCTCCCCGAGCATGCCCGCTCCGGATTGTAGGCCTTCATTCCCGCGTCCGCGAGCAGCAGTGAAAATTGCCGCCGCCACGGAACGTTGACGTTTTTCGCGTGCGAGGGGATGGCCCTGTGGCAAACGCCCCGCCCTGAGCCCAGCGCCTCGCCCTGCGGCCAGCGCCCCGGCGAAAGAAGTTTTTTGCCGATCGCCTTCTGGCTTTGGCGTCTCAGCGTTTACAATTCCTGCTTTCGAACCCCTGACAAAACCTGCGTCGCCACGCAGGTTTTGTCAGGGGTTCTTAAATTCACATCGACAATTCACATCGACTGTCAACCGAAAGCATTCTCATGCGGCGGATCAATGTCGGAGTTGTGGGGCTTGGGTGGTTTGGCGAAAAGCACTGCGAGGTGCTGTCAGGGCTTCCCGAAGCCCGGCTGGCAGCCGTCTGCACACGATCGCCGGAGCGTCTCGCGCAGGTCCGCGAAATGTTCGATGTTCCGTATGCCTGCAGCGATTACCGCGAACTGCTGGCGAATCCGGCCATTGACGTGGTGAGCGTCGTGACGATGTGGGACCAGCATGCTGAGCCGGCTGTGGCAGCACTCGCTGCCGGAAAACATGTCTTCCTGGAAAAGCCGATGGCGTCGACGCTGGCCGACTGCGATCGGATCCTCGCTGCGGCCGGATGCTCGCGCGGCAGCCTGATGGTCGGGCACATCTGTCGGTTCAACCCCCGTTATGTTGCCGCAAAACAGGAGATTGACGCCGGGCGGATCGGACGGATCGTCGCGATCTCAGCCCGACGCAATCTGCCCGCCTGGATCACCGCCGGAGTACTGGACAAGATCGGCCCCATTATCGGCGACGGGGTCCATGATACCGATCTGATGCTGTGGTACACCGGCGCAAAAATTATTTCCGCTTATGCCCAGACCACCCGCGTGCGGCAACTGAAGTACCCGGATATCGGCATGACCATCTATCGCTTCGACAGTGGTGCGATCGCCATCAATGAGAACAACTGGGCACTGCCGGAGCGTTCCCCGATGCAGATCGACGAACGCATGGAGATTATCGGCACCTCCGGCTCAATTTCCATTCACGACACCACACCGAATCTGCTGGTTGTCGACAGGGAACAGGCGCGCTTTCCGGACACGACATACTGGCCCCTGATCCACGGCGTGCGCAGTGGAGCGCTCCGCGAGGAATGGGCGTATTTCCTGCGCTGCGTGGCCGAGGGACGCCAGCCGGATGTGATCCGCCCTGCAGAATCCCGCGCCGCGGTCGCCGCCTGTCTGGCCGCCGAACAGTCAGCCGCCACGAATCAGATCGTTCTGCTGTAAGGACCGGCCTGACGAACGGCGACCGGATTTAACTCGACTGGGGCAGGCTTCCAGCCTGCCTCTGGATTCACAGGCAGGAAGCCTGTGCCACTGAAATGCGGCCATTTATTCTGGTGCAGGTCCTGATCCATCAGACAGCCACAGCCCAGAGACAGCCACAGCCCAGAAACAGACAGAGCCCAGAGACAGCCACAGCCCAGAAACAGACAGAGCCCAGAAACAGACAGAGCCCAGAAACAGACAG
>SYLK01000052.1 GCA_005809115.1 Planctomyces sp.
ACATTGCGTGAAGAAACGAAAGCATGGTCGGATGATGTAAACGCAACACAGCGAGGCGTTGACTGGCAAATGAAGATCACCGATGCCCGGACAAAACTGAAATCCGTGTACCCGACAATTAAGGTGTGACAGAGCACTACCCGTGTGATTGGGATTGATGTCGCCAAAGACAAACTCGACGTCTCGGACGCCACGGGAAAAATCAAGAAAGAGGTGAATAACTCGATCAAATCCATCATCAAACACATCGTCAGGAAGATCGATCAGCCGGAACAGACGTTTGTCGTCTGTGAAGCCACCGGCGGCTACGAACGCACGCTCGTGAAAGCCCTTCAGGAAGCCGGTGTGCCAGTCTGCGTCGCCAATCCGTTTCAGGTGCGCCAGTTCGGAAAGGGAATCGGGGTGCTCGAAAAAACCGACCCGATTGATGCCCATCTGATCCGACGGTTCGGTGAAGTCGTCGACCTGCAGCCGACCGCCCCGAAAACGCCTGAGCACGAACAACATGAAGCACTCGTGCGACGACGCGAACAGCTCATGCTGATGATCAATCAGGAACAGAATCGACTCGCTCAAACGATCGATCAGGAGGTCATCCGGATGATCGACAGCACCCTCACCGTGCTGAAAAGTCAACAGAATGCCGTGGATCGTCTGATCGAAGGGTTTCTGAAAAAAGAGGCCGAAACGAACCCCGCCGTGGTTGTCATCCAAAGTGTTCCGGGGGTCGGTACCGTCACCACGTCCACACTGATCAGCGATCTTCCCGAACTCGGGGCTCTCAACCGCAGCGAAATTGCCAAACTGGCCGGCGTCGCTCCAATCGCCAACCAGTCGGGAACTCGCGACCGAAAACGATCCATCTTCGGTGGCAGAAGTCACGTCCGACGAGTGCTGTACATGGCCACGCTGGTCGCCACGCGGTTGAACCCCGTCATCAAAAAGTTTTACATCCGACTGCTTGCCAGTGGAAAGGCCAAAAAAGTCGCTCTCGTGGCCTGCATGAGAAAACTGCTCACGATCCTCAACGACATGGTCCACAACAACGAACCGTGGTGAACGGAAAAAGTGGTGACCGGCGCGTGACCGATCACCACACGTGCTCGATGCGTCAATTGAAGCACCGGCGACTCGACTATCCCTCTGGAAGTTGCGTCTCCGCAGAGCTCCCGTCCGTTTCGTCGAATCACCCCAGAATAACACCATCTCGAACCTGATCCAGGATCTCGAACAGGAAAAATCAATTGAACACCGGCGATATGCCTCAAAAAATCTCGGGGGTCTGGGGGCAGGCCCCCTGCAATGTCCCCTGCAGCCACGGCGTCACGGAACCCGCCGGGCGCCCCAATTGGTATTCAAAAAATGACAATTTTGAATCTGCCCCTTGATCCAATTTAAGACCGTCGCTCATCCGGCCTGTCGGCCACCTTCTCCCCCCGAGTACAGGGGAGAAGGGACATCACAAACGCAAAGAAAACGCGCGAAGAAATCCTTAACGGCGCTGAGGCATTGATGTTCGCGTGGAAGATGCGGTTCGAAACCAATGTTTTTTTACAGTGCAGACTCCTTCACGGTGTTGCCTGCCGGGGCAACCGCTTCTTCCCTGGTTTCCACTGGTACTCCCCCAGGCGGACGGTAAAATGCGATGCCGGAACGCTTCCCGGGACGACGGATTCCGCAGGATGATCTGGGCGGGTCGGACTGTACGTCGGCGCTGGCACTGGAATCCACGTCGAACGCGGCGAAGCGAAAAAGTTCAACGCGCGAACTATGCGTCGGCACCTCTGCCGCCGCATAGTTCTCAATTTGTCAGGGGCCAGATATCAGTAATCGGAGGTCACTCGCGGCGGGTGCGCGCGTATGACTCCCAGTAGTTCTAGGTCAGGCGAGTCTCAGTAATCCGAGGTCAGTAGACTATGCTTCAGTTTTGCGTTTTCAGTCATACCCGGAGTTGGGCTCGTGGAAAAGACAGACGGTCACTGATCGTCAGAGGTTGATGGTGTCTCCTGTGCGCGCAGGGGTCGCCCAGCGAGCGATGGCCCGCTCGTTTTTGAGTGTCGCTCAGCACCGTGCAGCGTTGGGTGGCTCGCGTGGGAAACCTGCCGCTCGACGAAGTTGACTGGGATGCTGGTCCAGCGGGGTGGTGGATGGCTCCGGAGCATCCAACGAACCGACGTCCAATCCGTCTCACGTCCGCTTCAATTCTCTGTAATTCGCTGCGGGCCGTTCCACAACTCAGAACCGATACACGGGGGCTACGGCGGAGTGGCAGTCAAACCGTGCAGTCTGAGCCAGTCAGTGGCTCGATGCGGCCAGTCGGTAGGCCCGGTGGCTCCCTCGCGTGTTCGCATACCGGCGCCGTGACCGCCACGCTCGTAGATGTGAAGCTCCGCCGGCACGCGGCGGCTTACCAGCTCCAGATACAGTTGAACGCTGCCCTGAGGCAGCGAGGCGGTGTCGTCGCCCATTTGTGCAATGAATGTGGGCGGCAGGCCGGCATCAGGTTGGATGTCCGGCCGCAGGGAATTTGTGGCGGAATCAAGAATTCGGAACGGATAGATCGCCATCAGAAAATTGGGCCGATGTGCTGTTGCTGCTCCGTCAGATGAGGCAACCTTCAGGTCGTTGGTGGCCGCGATGAGGGCAACCTGAGCACCCGCCGAGAATCCGAGGACTCCGATCCTGGCCCCGTCGAGCCCAAACTCGCTGCCCCGGCGCCGAACTGCGATCAAGGCCTGCTGGGCATCCTGCACGGGGCCCTCGCATGGTTCCGCATGCTGCAGCGTTGGCGTGCGGTAGGCCAGCTGAAAGGCGACGATGCCCTGCGCCGCCAGCCAGCGGCAGGCGTCCGATCCTTCATGTTCATCCGCCAGTCGCCCGAATCCACCGCCGGGGATCACAATCGCACCGGCACCGGACCTCACAGCCTCCGGCGGCGGCAGGTGCACGATCAGCCTTGGCCGGGACACGTGGAATCGACGGGTCAGTCCATCTGTTCCGATTTCCAGCTTCTCGGGCGGATCACCGGGAACAACCGGGGCGGGCATTCCGTCGGGCCACAGGAGAATCTCCGGCAGCTGGCAGGAATCGCCGTCAGCCGCGGAGACAGCCGCATTGAACAGAGACATCAGAACTCCGAGGCATCGGTGCAGCACGAATGGTCCTTTCCCGTCAGACACGCCGACTCAGAATTTCGGTGACCACGCGGGCTGGCTCGACACCGGTGAGTCGGAAATCCAGTCCCTGTGACCTGTAGACAAGACGTTCATGGTCGAGGCCCAGCAGATGCAGTAATGTCGCATGCAGATCGCGGACATGAACCGGATCTTCTGTTACGTTGTAGCTGAAATCGTCGGTTGCTCCGTAGGTCATCCCCAGCTGCACTCCACCACCTGCCATCCAGATCGTGAAGCAGCGAGGATGATGATCGCGACCGGCTTCCGGACTGTCCCACTGGCCCTGCCCGGCGACACCTCGCCCAAACTCTCCTCCCCAGACGACCAGCGTGTCTTCCAGTAATCCTCGCTGCTTCAGGTCCAGCACCAGACCGGCAGTTGCCTGATCGGTATCCCGGCAGCGCGCCGTGCACCACGACGTCAGTCGGCTGTGGTGGTCCCAGTCAGGGTGAAACAGCTGTACGAAGCGGACACCACGTTCCAGCAGGCGGCGTGCCTGAATGCAGTTGGCGGCGTAGCTTCCGGGTCGCCGCGAATCAGGCCCATAGAGTTCAAAAGTCGCTTCCGTCTCGTCTCGAAAATCAATCAGTTCGGGAATACTTGTCTGCATCCGAAACGCCATTTCGTACTGGCGAATTCGCGTCAGGATTTCCGGGTCTCCGGTCAGATCAAAGCGAGCCGCGTTCAGTTCCCTCAGCCCCGCCAGCATCCGTTGCCTCAGGTCCCGCGGCAGGCCATCCGGGTCGCGGAGGTATAAGACAGGGTCTCGGGAGTTGCGGAGTTTGACGCCCTGATACCGGGACGGCAGGAATCCGCTGCCCCAGTAATGGTCATACAGCGGCTGGTCACTGGGCCGCTGCATTTTCGAGATCATCACCAGATAATCCGGCAGATTGCGATTATCACTGCCCAGGCCGTAACTGACCCAGCTCCCGGCACTGGGCCGGCCGGCAATCTGGTGTCCGGTGAGGAAATGCGTCATGGCCGGTGCATGATTGATCTGATCCGTCCGCATGGACCTGATGAAGCACACTTCATCGGCGACTTTTCGCAGATGCGGCAGCCATTCGCTGATCGTGGCACCGCTGTCACCGCAGCGGCGAAACCGTGCGCGCGACGGCATCACCAGCTGCTGCTTTCCGGCGGTCATGGTCGTCAGTCGCTGCCCCTGGCGAACGGATTCCGGGAGTTCCCTGCCGGCCCACTCTGTCAGCT
>SYLK01000634.1 GCA_005809115.1 Planctomyces sp.
CTACGGTTCTGCTCACCAGCCCCCAGAAGTGGCACGTAATATCGACGAAAATCAGTGCTGCGACCGGAAATCGCGTCGCTGCTCGAGCGGTTCTGCCAGCTCAGTCCAGTCTGCCCGATGCGAAGTTCGAACACGTTCCGGTCATGCAGCGTCCCGGTTTCAATCTGGCGGAGGAATTCGGAGTATTCCATCTTTTCGCCCGAACGGCCCCGCCCTGCCACCGACAGGACTACCGCCAGGACGACTCCCAGCACCAGCAGATACCAGACGGTGTTCCCTCCCCGCCCACTGTCCCTGCGGGGACTGCGACCAGGTCGCGAAGAACCGTTTTGTCCGCCGGTCGACGGCTGTTCAGGGCCACCTGACATGTTCGGATTGCCTCAGACTGCTTGATTACACATGAAAACGCTCTGAAAACCGACAAACTGATAAACTACCCGACCTGCGGTTCCGTCCGCTCCGCTCACCTTACGCCGCACCGCCTGGGCACCAACTTTCACTTTACGCCTGCCCTGTCACCCGGTCAACTCGGAGTCGACCCCAGATCATATGCTGTCCGCAGCCAGAGTCCAGGAACCGTCCCTGTCGTTATCACCCGACCAATCCTCTCGGGTGCTCCGGAGTTTTCCGGTTCCGCAGCGGAATTCGCTGGTCGTCGGCAGAGCTGCCTGAGACAGGATCCGGACAGGGAGGCTCAGCCGGGCCCGGCTGAGTCCCGGGCTGCAGCCGGAGCATCCAGTTCCCGAAATCTGGCCAGTTGCTGCTGCAGCCCCTGTGTCCCGTGACTGAGCACGCTGCCAAAGGCAATCAGGCGATACCCCTGTTCCCAGGCTGTCCGGCACTGGGCCTCGTCACCAAAGGTAATTCCGGCAACTTTGCCGGCGTTGTTTACGCGTCTCGGAAATTCAGCGAGGAAGCGTTGCACATCGGGATGCTTCGTTTTTCCAATGTGGCCCATGGAAGCGGATAAATCGGTCGGCCCGGCAAAGACGACATCCACCCCGTCCACAGCGGCGATCGATTCCACATTCTTCATTCCTTCAGGAGTCTCGACCTGCACAATGACGCAGGTCTCGTCGTTGGCCGCCGGCAGATAATCGTCCCAGGAAACGTCCATGAAAAAAGTCCACAACGGAGAAATTCCGCGGCAGCCCTGTGGCGGATATTTGGCAAACCGGACGGCCTGTGCCGCTTCGTCGGCGTTGTTCACCTGCGGGATCATGACCGTGTTGGCGCCGATATCGAGTGCCTTTTTGATCAGCTGAGGATCAAGCCCGGCGACGCGGACAACGCACGCAGAATTCTTCTGGCGGCAAATGATCGGAATCCACCGAACCTTGTCTACCTCGTAAGGACGGTGCTCCAGATCCACCCAGAGAAAGTCAACACCCGTATTCACGGTGAACAGTGCGAGCAGGTCCGAGGCGTCCGGCAGGCTTGCTCCCCAGGCCGTCTGTGATGCGGCAAACTTTCGCTTGATGGAATTCTGAAACACGAAGAAATTACCTTTCCTGGTTAACCACACGATCAGACACAACGAAACAACGAAACGACGTCAGACAAACCTTGTCCGGGGACCCGGGCAAAGTGATCAACAGGCCCTCGGCTCGGGCCGCGCGGATTGGCATTCCGACGCTGGCGATCAAGGCACTGCGCGGCGGCAGGAGCCGATCGACCGGCTCCTGTCTCTCGGAGACTCACCCGGTGGCGGCAGCGCAGCCAGACCGTACCGGGACCGACGGATTATCGCGGCGGCCGCCGTCAGGTGCTGAGGCCCAGGGCGTCCTCCATCCAGCTCTGCAGAGCAGCAAACTCCGATGTCAGTTCCATCTGACCGGACTCCTGCGGACCGGGATCCCGTGTGTAAATCGTGTCAGCCCGCCATCCGCCTCCGGAGTGCTGAGATTCGCGCAGGTTCTCATGCACAGCTTCAGCAATGGCCCGATCTGCCGGATCCCGCGTGATTCGATACATCCAGGCGGCACCCCAGCCAATCTTGCCACTCGCGGCCTGGCGAAAAACATCGTCACGGCAATATTTCGCAGCTTCCAGAAAGCGTCGGCCCAGTGCCAGCCACGAGCGATCTCGCGTGCATCCAAACAGACCGGCGCTCAGAGCGGCACCAATCCCGTACTGGAAATACCACTGCGCCGTGGCCGCGCAGTTCACGCGATATTCCGTGGCCTTCTCCTCCGGAAAAGACGTGACGAGGCCGTTCTGCCGATGCCACACGAAAAACAGCTGTCGGGAAATGTCGGGCTGAGACTCGAGCAACTGACGCATCCAGTGCCCCGTGCGGACAGCCGCCTCCGTCCGCCCAGCCCACAGCAGGGCGATCGCGGCAACCCCGGTGCTCATGAACTCCTGCTCGCCCCGCACCTGCTGCTGCTCCAGCGTTCCGTAGAATCCGCCATTGTCAGGGTCCTGAAATCGCTCCAGAAAATCGCTCCACCGGTGTACCAGGTCGAACCTGGCCCGCAGGATCGCAGCCATCAGCAACCACGCATGCGGATAGATCCGAAACTGTTCGAACCAGGTGCAGCCAGCCCCGTCCAGGTCTCCGTCGTCCCGGAGAAATCTCCGTTCCACGAAATTCAGCATGCACTCGGATTCGCGCTGGCTGCCAGCCAGCGCAAGTCCCGCCACAGTCTTGTAGTAGTCATTGATGCTGACCGCGCCCTGCAGCGACCCATCCGGCTGCATCCTGCGCGAAATCCAGCCAGCCGCTGCCCGGGACGACAGCCGGTCTGCGGCAGTCAACGAATCGTTGGTCATCTGGGAAATCCCTGAATGCGAGCAACAGCCGCCGCCGCCCATGTGGTTCAGCCGACTCTGACGCACCGGATTCTGTCAGAACCGCCAGCACAGATCCAGTTCACCAGTGCGGATGTGCGCCGCCTCGCGGCGACGCCTTCACTGGAGCTGGTCCATCACCTTCCGAACCTCTGCGGTGTTCAGACTTTCGGGGGCTGCCGGAAATGGAAATGGCGCCAGCCACCACTCTTCCGTGAAACTGGCGGATTCTCCGGGAAGCAGATGCTCCCGTGGACCGATCGGTTCCAGTTCCACCATGTCCCGCTCGGGGTACCAGACGGAAATCGTCAGTCCAGCAGCCTCGTTATACACCCGGTCTCGATCCACCGTGAATCGCTTCACGAACAGCAGATTGCCGGGCGCCAGATATGCCATCAGCCCTGCCGCACTGTCGAAGCCCAGTTTGGGTTTTCGCGGCGCTCCCAGAATCTCGAATACTCCGTGTCTGAGGCGGATCCGAGGATCGTCCGGACGGAAGTTGATCAGCCCCCCCTCCTCGTACATCACATATCCGACCGGAAAACGGCTGGGCCTGGTCGCGGGGATCAGGCAGATACCGCCACCCGCGACAAAGGTGCGACTCCAATGGCACCATTCTCGGGCCGCATCCGACACATTCACAATCGTCTGTCGGCACCTCAGCTGCGACGAGGTCGGGCTGAGTTCAAATTCCCGGACCAGCTGCACTCCAGTTGCCGAGTCTGGCTGGCTTGTCATCCGAGCCGACCGTGGCCCGGTGATTTCACCCGTCCATGTTCCACTCCAGAGCACGAGATGCTCCGGAATCGTCAGTTCCGGACCAATATCGAATCGCCCCGCCGATGACGGGGGACTTGCCCCCGGTCGCCATTCCTTGTCTTCAACCGACAGGAACAGCACGTTCGTGCCCCGGTAAGAGTACTCAAGAATACGACCGCCAACCTCCGGACACAACACCACCCGGAAGTCGGAATTGCAGAGTTCAATCGCGTGCTGATACCCAAAGTAACTGATGACCCGCGCGTCTGCACAACTTTCGGCCATCACACTCGGTAACATCATCGGCATCAGAAAGATGCCGGACAGCCACAAACTCCGCAGCAAATAACGTGTTGCTGACATCAATCTGTGAGCCATGCTCATGTCTCCCGGGTCTGTTTGAAGCACCTGCAGCAAAACCGCGCCATGGCGGCTGCCGGGCACCTGCCCTCGATAAATCCCACAGAGATGCTTCTGCACGCTTTTTGCATATGTGTTGCTTTGCATAGAGCGTCTGTGCTGTTGCACTGTTTCCGGAAAGGACGGCAAACTCGCTGGCGGCGAAGTCTTCTCAGGCAGGTGCCAATGCCAGTTCTCTGGTCCTCGCAGCGCAGCCCCGTTTCTCGTCTGGGAAGCTAACGGGCTCGTACTGGGAATACAAGTGGCCCGGGCACACCTCGATTGGCTCCGGGCCGCAGGCAGGATCTGGCCGCGAGATGGGTGTAAGGAAACATTTCATTGTCCGGAGTGGTATTCTGATTGAGGGCCAGCCCGGTTTCTCCCACTTCGCTGAGTGAATTCCCGCGTTTCGCAGGGAGTTTCGCAGTGGACGCTGGCGATCGGGAACGGTCGGAGCCGGCCACACCAAGGCTGTTGTCCAGGTCCGGCAAGGGCACAGAAACCTGAAGAAACATTGCTGTTGTGAATGTGCAGCGCGTCAGCGCTCAGCCCGTCGGGCGCTACGTCAGACTTCCCGGAGGAGGTTTGTGGCAGTCTCCCTGGTTGGGGAATTCTCCCCAGGGGGAATTGCCTCTTCTCTGAACATGAGACAACACATTAAAACCCCGCCCAACGCAGAATCTCCCGCGGTCATGTCGGAGATTCAGCCCTCGCAAGAGTATTCACCCTGATGGATGAGGAGTAAAGTGACCCGATGCAAGGCATAATCGATCGACGAACATCAACGACGAATATCGAAGCCGTCAGTCACGCGGATGCCGTTGTGGCGGACGCCAATCGCGTCAACGGCGAGTCCGTCGCCTGGTGTCTCAATGCGTATGGAGCGTTTCGCAACGTCAGCTCAGTCTCGACTGCCGGCGAACTCCTGCAGGCCGTCCGCAGCAGCCGACCGAGGATCGTTCTGGTTGGCGAACGTCTGATCGCGACCTGCCTGCGAGAATTGTTCAGCGAACTGGCGGTGCGGCTGGGCGAAACGATTGTCGTCGTATTCGCCGACGGACTGACAGACCGGCAGCTCGATCTGGTCGTGCACAATCGGGTGTCAGGCCTGCTTTCGCGACAGGACTCGATGCGTTCCATCAGTGACATGCTGACGCGAGCGGCAGCTGGTCAGCTGGTCTTGTCGGAACATCTTGCCGATCGGATCCAGGTGGCACCCGACGGCACGTTTCGCTGCACGGCCAGTGCACAGCTCAAGAAACTCACCGATCGGCAGTGGGACGTCCTGCTGCGCATTGCCGACGGTGGTCGGGTAGCGGAGGTGGCCGCAGCCCTGGACATTTCAGAAAAGGCCGTCGAAGCACACAAATACCGGATCATGCGGGCAATTGGCGCCAACGACCGTGTCGACCTCTGCCGCTGGGCCATCCGCGAAGGCCTGATCGAAGCCTGACCTGGCGAAGCTGGTGGCACTCATCGATGCAGCGCTGCGGCGATCCCGCTTCGCCGCAGTCGTATCTGACAGGCAGTACCGGGCAGCGTGACCCGGGGCGACGCTGTGCGGGTTGCGCCGGGTTGCCTTGCCCGGGGATGTGTTGTGGATGTCTTTCAGGGCGATCCGCAGGATCGCCCGCTGACGCTTCACCGACCGAGGCCGAGCTGATGCCTGATGGCCAGCGGCGGCACGACTCAGTAGAATCCACGTCAGGGGAAAGCCGGTCTCTGCCGATCGATCGGAATCTCGATTGTCTTATCCGACTGTCGGTGAGGTTTGCTGATGAAACGTATCCGCCTTGGCGCAGCGGTCCTGAACCAGACCCCCATGGACTGGACGAACAACACGAGGAACATCGTGGACGCCATCCGGCGGGCGCGTCAGCAGGACGTGAACATTCTGTGTCTGCCCGAACTGTGTATCACGGGTTACGGCTGTGAAGATATGTTCGTGTCACCGCACGTGTGGCGAACTGCGTGGCAGGTGCTGCGGGAAATTGTGCCCGAGACATCCGGGATGCTGGTCTCGCTGGGACTCCCGCTGTACGTCACGAATGGCGTCTACAACGTGGCCTGTGTGGCAGTGGACGGCACGATTGCCGGATTTGTCGCCAAGCAGCATCTCGCGGGAGACGGTCTGCATTATGAGCCGCGCTGGTTTCGTGCCTGGCCGGCGGAAACC
>SYLK01000635.1 GCA_005809115.1 Planctomyces sp.
CGACGGGCTGAGTATCGGCGGCAATCACCTGATGCACTGCATCCGCCGAAATCTCGACATCAACATTGTACTTTTCAACAACCGGATATACTGCCTGACAAAAGGACAGTACTCACCGACGTCCCCGCTGGGGAAGAAAACCAAGAGCACTCCGTACGGCTCAGTCGATAACCCGCTGCATCCTTTGTCTCTGGCCATCGGCTGCGAAGGGACGTTCATCGCCCGTTCGATCGATGTGAACATCAAGCACCTGACCGATACGCTGCGCCGCGCTGCCGGTCATCGCGGCACGTCGTTTGTCGAGGTCTACCAGAACTGCAATGTATTCAATGACGGTGCCTGGAATTACGCCAGTGACCGCGATGTCAAGGCTGACAATATTCTGGAGCTCGAACATGGCAAACCGCTGATTTTCGGCAAGAATCGGGACAAGGGAATCCGCCTGAACGGCATGGAACCGGAAGTGGTCACGCTCGGAAATGGAGTCCGCGAGGATG
The DNA here is from genome assembly GCA_005809115.1 of Planctomyces sp. Taxonomy (GTDB): domain Bacteria; phylum Planctomycetota; class Planctomycetia; order Planctomycetales; family Planctomycetaceae; genus F1-80-MAGs062. The sequence continues at coordinate 498 of SYLK01000635.1, forward strand.
ATCTGCTGTTTCATAACGAGAAGGCCACAGAACCCAGTCTCGCCTACCTGCTCAGTCGGATGCGGCACGAAGATGGATTCCCGGAACCGATCGGCGTCTTCCGCGCTGTCGACGCGCCGCGATACGACGAAGAGATCAACCGTCAGATCGACTCTGTCAGGGCCAAATCCGGCGAAGGCGACCTCACACGACTCTTCAACACCGGCGATACCTGGACCGTCTCATGACAACTTGCCCGTCGTGCAGTGCTGAGAACATTGATGGCTCCGACGAGTGCTCCCGGTGCGGAAACTCGCTCTCAACACTGCACCTGCCGGAACCTGCCAATCCGGTGGAGCGGGCGCTGCTGCAGGATCGACTGTCCGCACTGTCGCCCTGCACCCCGGTCTGTGTTCCGCTCGGCTGCCCGGTGCGGGATGTCATCCACCTGCTGTTAAATCAGCATATCGGGTCGGTTGTGGTGTCGGAGGACGATCTTGTCGTCGGTATCTTCAGTGAACGCGATGCGCTCATGAAACTTGGGACTGAGGCTGTGGCGCTGGGAGACCTGCCCGTTTCTCAGTTCATGACGCCCGCACCCCGCACCATGCCGGCTGATGCCAAGGTCGTGTTTGCGCTCAAGGAAATGGATCTGGGCGGATACAGACATCTGCCGGTGGTGAACAGTGTCAATCGCATCTCCGGCGTTCTGTCCGTGCGCGATGTGCTGCGATACCTCACGCGCATCATGGCCGTGAGCTGGTAACGTCCTGTCGGTGACGTCCGCGGGGCGGCAGCGCCACTGCGGCGATGCGCAATCGCGACTCAGCTGCCGATCACACCGCCATCCAGCCGGCGAATGGCGATCGTCGCCGATCTGGGACGTGCGCCGGCTCCGTCGGGCCAGCTGCTGTACCTTCCAGGATCTGTCGGGGCACTGACGTCGTCAGCCGGTTCACCCGGATGCTGTATGTTGACGAACATGGTCCTGCGATCCGGAGTCATCGTATTTCCGGTGATCTCGCAGCCGCGTGGCCCGGTCAGAAACCGGCGGACTTCGCCGGAATCCGGATCAGCCGCCAGCATCATGTTGTGTCCGAGTTCCGCGTAGCCGGATGTTCCCACGACGCTGCTCGACATGTCCGTCTGAATCCAGAGAATCCCGGCCGAATCAAATTTCAGTCCGTCCGGGCATCCGAAACTGTCCCCGCTGACATTTCCGTGGCATTCCGGATCCGGATGGGAAGGGTTCCCGGCCAGCACGAAGACTCGCCAGCGGAAACTCTGCGAAGCCGGATCATGGTCGGTCTCGTGCCAGCGCAGAATATGACCAAAAATGTTGCCGGATCGCGGGTTCGCGGCATCGGTTGTCTGGCGGCCCCGGTTGTTCGTCAGAGAGACGAAGACTTCCCGCGTTTCCGGATGAACTGCCACCCACTCCGGTCGATCCATTGGAGTGGCTCCGGCCGCCGTGGCTGCCTGCCGTGTGCGGATGCAGATATCCGCGGCGTCAAAGCCGGCCGCGTCGTCTGGTGTCCGTTTGACCGGGATTCCGTTCTGACCCGGCACCAGCGCCAGCCAGCGACCACTGCCGTCAGCATCGAATCGGGCAACATATAAAGTGCCTTCATCCAGCAGACTCCCGGCGGCACCGGGACCTGCCGCATTCCCGGCGGACGGATCCCAGCGATGAGCTGAAACAAACTTGTAGATGAACTCGTCCGCCTCGTCGTCTCCCAGATAAACAACCACGCGACCGTCTGCGGCCAGAACCAGTTCCGCATTTTCGTGTTTCAGTCGTCCCAGGGCAGTGCGTTTGACCGGCACGGATTCAGGATCCAGCGGGTCGATCTCAACAACGTATCCGAATCGCTGCGAGTCATTATCCGAATTCGCCAGATCAAACCGCTGATCCTGCTCCCACCAGCGATAGGCGCCTACCTTGCTGCCATTCATCGTGTAGCAGAAGCCCTCCGGGCGCAGGCCATAGCGCCGCTGCGCCGCTGTGGGAACAAAACCCGCGTGGCTCGTGCCGAACACGCCCTGGAAATTCTCTTCGCAGGTCAGGCAGGTGCCCCAGGGAGTTCTTCCGGTAGCACAGTTATTCACCGTTCCCCGCGCAGAAGCTCCCAGCACGGCTGCGGCAGGGCCGCAAATCCGCATGGGTGTATCGGCCGTGATGCGGCGGGCACGGGCAGACTCGACAACCATCCAGTCGCCACCGGTCTGCCTGGCAATCTCAACCACCGATACTCCGTGTGAGGCTTTGGATTTCCGGACTTTGTGCGGTGGCATCAGAGCCGGCGGCAGAGGATCCAGCCCGTCCGGAAATAACAGAACCTGATCCGTATATTCGTGGTTGATCACCAGCAGACCCCGCGTATTCGGATCGTGGCCAGGCACGGAAAAAAACTCCATGCCATCATGTCCCATCCCCGCCTGCCGTGCCTGGTCTTCGGCAGTGTCTGACGCATCCGGGTGAAACTGAGGTGTCACACCGTTGACCGGGTCGCCCCAGCGATACAGCACCTCGGCGGCGTATCCATCCGGGACAATCACGGCATCGCTCAGCGACGGCCCCACGCTCCGGAACTGAACAGCGGCGACATTCGCCGCACGTCCTGTCGCCGCACGTCCTGTCGCAGCACGTCCTGTCGCAGTCAGGACCGCGGCGCAGGTCCCCGCCATCGCCACATGCAGGAAAGTTCGCCGTTGCAGCGACTCTTCGACGATCTCGCGGAATGGTCGGGAGGAGCGCGATCTCCGGCTGACCATGTGGTCTCCCGTCAAATCTGAAGCGGACTTGTCAATCATGCATGCTGCCCCAAACAGGATCACTCTGCCGCCGACGGAACATCGAGCCTGTCGAGGCGGTGCCGCTGCGACTGAACATCACGCCCTGTATTATACATCGGGAGTTCCGTCGCCTGCACCTCGCGGACGATTTTCTGCCGCGAATCCCGGACCGGCTGTCTGCCCCCTTCGCCCCCGACCGGAACGAAAACGTGCCCGGAAGACTCATCAAGGTGTGGTCCAGCTAATCCGGCACCCCGTCCGGCAATGCGAAATTCTGATTGGCGTCAGCCCACTGGCGTATCGTTGCCGCAGGAATCAACTGCACGTGCCCGTCCACAAACAGATATTCGACCCGACTTGCGGCCTCCCGGGATTTCATCACTGCCGGGATAATGAGACTCAGCAGAATTCCGATGACAGCAGACACGACCAGAACCTCCATCAGCGTAAAGCCACATCCATGACGGTTCCCCGAAAGTGAATTCCCGGGGGTGATGGCGAAATTCGAAGAGAACCTGCCTGGCAGGCGATGTTTCGGCGCGGATATTTCGCCAGTGGCAGCGATCTCTGTTCCGACACGGAGATGCAAGTGATGAGCGACGACGGACAGAGTTTTCTCTGCACGGGTCACTGCCGTCCCGTCAGGTCCCGAAGAGCTGCTGCACCACATGCTGACCGAGCCTGCGCATGTCTGCCTGCCCATACACGGAATCGCGGTGAGTCGACGTCACGGAGCAAAGTCCGTCATGGGTGGTGAGGCAGACGATCGCCGGAGCAAACTGGGTGGCACAGGTGGCGCGCACGTAACTCTGCACACTCAGCGGAACGCGAGGTGGCGCCAGGAGTCGGGTCAGATTGACGTTGGATACGGCCGCGCACACCGGGAACAGAAACTCCTGATCGCGATGTGCGAGCCAGCGAGGCAGCAGGCGCACGAGGCGACTGTTGAGGGTCAGCCCCTGCAGTGCCGCCAGCTGACCCGAAACGGACTGTACGTCCCGCAGGCTCCGACGGACTGTGGGGATGATATCGGACAATCCGGAACAATCCCGAAACGGAACAAACACGTTGATCGGCGCGATCCACTGCCCGAATACATCGCGTCGGGAGAGACGAGTCCGCAGCGTCAGGTCCGTCAGCACACTCACACACCGGTCGCGACGTCGCCAGCGTGTCGGCGACCTTCGATCGTGCTCAAAGTTCCAGGCTACGATGGAGGCCGTCAGCAGTTCACCGACTGTGGCCGCGTGACGTGCGGCAGTTTCCCGGAGCTGCTGCAGTGGCAGGCGCTGCGCGTGAACCAGGCAGGTCGTGCGGAAGTCATCGGCTTGCGCCGGCTTCGGTCGGCAGCAGCGCTGCAGCTGCCAGAGTGTTCTGAGTGACCTTGCCGCCAACCACGGCCAGTGGCGACGTCGGCACTCTTCAGGAAAGAAATGCCGGACACCATCGACACTGAACTCGAGACGCAGATTCAGATCTGCAGTTCGGCCGCCATTGACCTCCTCCAGCAGATGCTGTGTCAGCAGGGCAATTGAACGCGCATCAGCAATCAGGTGACGATAGCAGATCCAGACCCACACCGCGCCCGGCGCCTGAGCCAGGCCGATGCGAATTGGAAACTCATCAGCGTCGAACCGGCGGTTCATCTGCTGTGTCAGCAGGCCGTCCAGATCCGCAGCCGTCTTCAGCACCGCAACTTCCGGACAGACCGCAGCATTCGGGTCAGGCTCCCGGCTGAGGAACGAGCATGCGGAAGACGTCCGCCCTTCGGCAGATGCATGAAATTTGCGAAACAGCCGCCCCACGGCGCTGGCCAGCTCCGCCGGCGCGATGACCGCAG
>SYLK01000636.1 GCA_005809115.1 Planctomyces sp.
TCGGCAGCAGCAGATGGATGGGCAAGTTCGCCCGCAGGAAGTACTTGAGTCGGCGTCTGGGGATTTCCGCCGGGACGTGGTGCCAGAGAGTGCGGAATCTCGGTCGCCTGTTCAGCGTCGTGACTGGTAAGGCGACGATCATGGCCGAGCTCACTCAGCGCTGGATGGCGTTGATGTTCGATGTTTCCCTGAAAGCCCTGCTCCTGGCCGGTGCGACGGGGGTGATGCTGGCAGCTCTGCGGATTCGTCACAGTAGCTGGCGGCACTGGGCGTGGTTGGCGGTGCTCGTCGCGCTCGTGGGGTTGCCCCTGTTGTCGCCGGTGATCCCCGCCGTGCCGATCCCCTGGCCGATGAGCGTCTCCGCACCGCTTGATGTTGCTGTCCTGTCCAGCGCCCCGGAGACTGAGTTGACGCGAATTGAGCCAATGGACGCCACTCAGATGACAGTGATGCGTCCTGAAGAATCCGCCAGCGCGATGCAGGGATCGGTCTCCCTTTCGCATATCCAGGACCTGGGGTTCGACGAAATACAATTGGCGGATCGTTCCACGACACCAGTGGTACCAGTCAGTGACAACTCTCTGTCCGCCGAGCCGGGAATTCCGTCGATGAATCTTGTGCGGCCGTTGACAATTCTGGCGGGACTCTGGGCCGTGGGTTCGCTGGTGCTGTTCGGGCGACTCGTCTTTTCCCTGGGCGTGACTCGGCGGTTGGTAAAGCGTTCCACCCAGGTTTCCGGATCGTCGGTGGCATCCCGCCGCCCTGACTTCCTGGATCACGGGGGGCCTGCGCGAGTCGCGTTGCGGGAAAGTTCGCTGGTATTCGTTCCAATGACGACCGGCTGGTGGCGACCGACGATTCTGCTTCCCGCGGCATGGCGTGAGTGGTCTGAGGAAAAGCTTTGGCACGTGCTCGTTCATGAAATGACGCACGTGCGGCGCGGCGATCTCTGGACGTCGCTCCTCGCCGAGTTCGTCACGTGCGTTTACTGGTTTCATCCGCTCGTCTGGTGGCTGAAACGCCGGCTGGCGGTTCTCGCCGAGGACTGCTGCGATGACGCGGCAATCGGCACCTCCGGCAACCGTGCGGCGTATGCCCGGCATTTGCTGGAAATCGCCAGCATCCTGTGCGGCCAGTCCCACCGTCTGCATTACGCTGGTCTCGCATTGACCCGTCTTACGCAGGTCGAACGCCGCATCCTGGCGATCCTCGACACCGACCGCACGCTGTCGCAACGCCTGTCCTGGTCCGCGACGCTGCTCATCGCAGCGATCATGATTCCGCTGGTGACCATCGCAGCGGCGCTGAGACCGGGAGGGGAGCCGCGTTCGACATCAAATCAGCAACCGACGGAAGTGGTGGATCCATCTTCCGACGCGCAGACCCAAGTGGTCAACCCTGCGATCGCTGCAGTCGGCGGCGAAACGACACAGGCGGCAGCGAATCCGGACGCCAACCAGCCCGCGGAAACTCACGAAGTGGAATTCTCGGGCATTGTCGTCGATGCCGAAGAGAAACCGGTACCCGGAGCCGACATCTGGCGGACGTCGTCCCCCGTCACGGCCCTGAATTCGGGAGTAACACCGGCATTTCATGCGCTGCAACGCGTGGCCCGGAGTGATGCCGAGGGACGATTTTCGTTTCGTTCAGAACCAGTCGCAACTCCGGCTCAGGACAGCAGGGAATGGATACACGCGGTTTGTCTTGTCGCCAGTGCGCCGGGGCATGGTTTCGACTGGCTGCCGGCTTCGGTTTTCGAAACCCAACCGCGATCCTCGGAGAGCCGAACCATGCTCCGGCAAAAGATCGACGGAAAGCTGGGGGACGGTCGGTTTGCGGCTCGGTCCCTGATCCTGCCGAAAGAGGCCGAGCCGGTTCGCGGGCAGCTTGTAGATCTCGAAGGGCGTCCCCTCGCCAACGTGACGGTGTCGGTGGAGGAGATTCTGAATCCCGACATTCGCCTGCTCATGCTGGCGTTCGAACGAGCGTCCGCCCAACTCGGAAATGAAGCGTTGAGCCCGGCGTTAATCCATGGCACAATAATTGAACGTCGCGACTGGCATCTGCTAGTGCCGCCAGTGCAGACGAATGAACACGGCGAATTCACGCTCAGCGGTGTTGGCCGCGATCAAATGGCAACGGTCACGATTTCCGGGCAGCGCGTGGCGGCCGAGCGATTTTTCATTTTGGGACGCGACATCGAGACGAAACGTCTGCCGCACAGTGAACGCTTTCACAACGGTGCTCAGGACGTCTATGTCGGGCGGAAGTTCGTGCAGGCCATCGGTCCCGCCATTCCGGTCCGAGGCACAGTGTCGGAGTTCCAGTCGGGTCGACCGATCGCCCAGGCAACAGTCTTTGTGGAGCGGTTGTTCAGTGATGAAGGGATAAACTCCCTGGGTCAGTTGCGGCTGGGGACAAATCACATCCGCGCAGTCACCGACGAACAGGGGCGATTCGAGTTAATCGGAATTCCGCCGGGGGACGGGCATGTCCTGAATGTAATGCCTCCGACCTCTGAACCGTGGCTGATGGCGGCGCATACTTTATCACTGGAACCAGGTAAAGAGGAAGCGTCGGTTGATGTGCAGTGTTATCGCGGCATCTGGTTGGAAGGTCGTGTGACGGATGGCACGACGGGTGAGCCGATCACCGGGTACGTCGATTATCTCCCGTTACGCAGGAACCCCGGTATCCCGCAGAAATTCGGTCTCGATGAGGCATGGGAGTGGGAACGGTTTCCGATTGGCCCGGACGGACAATATCGGACACCCGGATTGCCCGGTCCCGGTGTGCTGCTGGTTCGGTCTTACGGCGGCGAAACCGTCTACCCGCTCGGCGTGGGAGAGGAAGCGGTTAAAGAATACGGCTCCTCAATGTTGCACGAATGGCACCTGATTCAGTACATCGATCCCCCAGTACAGTCCCAGTCGTTTGCGCTGGATCTCGCGCTGACAGCGGGGACTTCGGTCACCGGGCGTGTCGTCGGACCGAATGGTGAGCCGGTCTCGCTGTTGAAAGCATTCGGTTTGGTCGAAAACA
>SYLK01000637.1 GCA_005809115.1 Planctomyces sp.
AGGCACGTCTTTCGGGGCGGCAGGCCGCGGCCCCCTGATCGATTCGATTCCGGACGGAGCTGCAGCAGCACCGGACCCGGCACGGTTCCGGTCACGCTCCGCAGGAACCGCCGTGCGGTCCGTGGCTTCTGCCGTGCGATCGGTGGCTTCTGCCGTGCCATCTGCCGGGCTGTCCGTGTTGGCAGCCTGACGCCGCCGCCGCCGAGACTTCTTTGGTGGTACCTTCAGGACGGAATCGTTTTCCTCCGGGACGCCAGGACCATCGGCATTGGCGGTGCTCGCGGATTCTGGCCGCCTGCCACGTGCGGCCGGACGGTGTTGACCCTGTACCGCCCGATCCGTGGTGTTCGCGATCGCTCTGTCGGATCCGGAACTGTCTCTCTCCGCGGACGATTCAGATGACGCAGCCTGTGCCGGACGTCTCACGTTCCGCGGAGTCCTGCGGTCTGAGCCTGCTGGCGCTGGGCCACCCTGTCGCGGTCCTCGCTGCGGGATTCGGTGCCGGGGTGACCGGCCCCGTTCTGCTGACGATCGTTCCCGAGGACCGGACGGCGAGGAACCATCGTCGCCCGAGCCCTCAGCGGAGGAGACGGATTCTGCGCCGTGCTGCAGCGCTTCGTCTGGCCGGTCCGGTCCGGGACTTGTCGTCAGCCGGGCGAGGGATTCGGCAAAACTCGACCGTGGCGGCGGAGCTGCCGCTTCTGCTCTGGCGAGAATTGCCGCCATCGCGGCGGCCGTCGCCTCTTCCAGCCCGTCTGGTCCATCTTCGTCGACATCCGGCTCCGCGGGACTCACAAACGCCGTTGCATCGAAGGCCACACGCCGTGGCGCCTCGACAAGCTGCATGAAAATCGGCGGCGTCGTGCAGGGACAGGTTTTGGACGTTTCTCGCCCTCGCGTACAGACAACGCGGCCGCACGCTGAGCATTTCCACGTGCGCTGGATGCGGAGATCGTACTGCAGGGAAGGACCTCTCATCGTTGAATCCCTGTTTCCTTCGGCAGGCGCAGGAAAAGTTTCAGCCGGTCGCGAATCGTCGACACATCCGGAGTGTAACGTGAACCGTCGGCTGCGCGCAGCCGCCCGGATCGGGACTTCTGACAGGCTCTCCGGAGCATGGAATGACAGCGGCGGTGCTGCGAAAGCGTACTCAAACCGGGTGAAGAATGCGAAGCCTCCCGCCAGGTCATCTCATCGTGCCCTTGCGGATGATTCACTGGACCTGACTGACCTGTGTCCATCCGTGTTGATCTGTGGCAACTTTTCCTGGATCGGGTGCGCGCGGCGCCGAAAATTCTTCTCAGGAAAGCAACATGATCACCATTTGCTGAACAGGGAACGTTCCCTGCGGCGCATGGCTTCCGTGGCTTCCTCAAGCAGGGTCAGTCGACCGCCGTAAGTTTTCTCGAGATTCTCACGGGTGAACACCGTCTTCGTTGGTCCATGTGCCACGACCAGCATATTCAGCAGCACCACATAGTCGAAGTACTCCGGCACTGTCTGCAGATCATGGTGAATCACCAGAGCGGTCCGGCCGTTCTGTTTCATCTGCCGCAGCAATTCCACTATGGCGGATTCCGTTGCCGCATCCACGGCTGCAAACGGTTCGTCCATGAGATACAGATCCGCATTCTGGACCAGTGCGCGTGCCAGAAACGTCCGCTGCTGCTGACCGCCGGACAACTGACTGATCTGACGATCGGCCAGGTCGGCGATGCCAACCTGCTGCAGAGCAGCCCTGGCTGCCTCGCGGTGTCGCCGCCGCACCGGCAGACACCAGCCGATGCGGCGATAGAGCCCCATGGCTACCACGTCCAGCGCGCTGACGGGAAAATCCCAGTCAACACTCTCTCGCTGCGGAACGTAGCCGACGCGATGTCGGTTCCGGGAATACGGCTTTCCAAACACCTGAATTCTGCCGGATGCCACCGGAATCAGGTTCAGAATTGCCTTCAGGAGTGTACTTTTTCCGGCACCGTTGGGTCCGATGATCCCGACCAGCGTGCCCGGGGGAACGTCGAATCCCACGTCCCAGATGACGGGCTTGCGATGGTAGGCCACCGTCAGATCATGCACCGACAGAGGGATTTCCGGACCTGCCTGGGTCATGGCTGCTGTTCTGCCTCGCTGCCTCGCTGCAGCCGACCCTGCATGCCGCCCACGGGTGCGGTTCCGCCCAGGCCACGTGTCACGGTCGTGAAATTGTGGTCCAGCATGCCCACATAGGTCCCTTCGTAACTGTTCTCCGGCCCCATCGCGTCCGAGTACAATTCGCCGCCAATTTCCACCTGGTGTCCGCGGGAACGAACACCGTCAATCAGCGCTGACATGTTCTTCCGGGAAACACTGCTTTCGACGAACACTGCCGGAATCCGGTGACGTACGATCAGATCCACCAGTTCGTTGATCCGCTGCAGTCCGGCCTCAGATTCCGTCGAGAGTCCCTGGACCCCGATCACTTCCAGCCCATACGCCCGACCGAAATAATTGAACGCGTCGTGCGATGTGATCAGAATTCGCCATTCCGGTGGAATCGTCTGGATGCAGGTCCGACCATATTCGTGCAGCGCCGCCAGTTCGCGTTTCAGTTCCTCCGCCCCGGCTGCGTAGTGTGCGGCATGAGCCGGTTCGTGGCGACGGAGCGTTTCGGCAACGCTGTCGACGCAGAGCGACCAGGTGGCCACGTCCATCCAGACGTGCGGATCCGTATGTTCGCCTCCGGATTCCGCCGGAGTCAGCAGTCGATCCTTCTGAATCTGTTCCGCCACTGCCACCACCAGCCGACTCCTGCCCGTCTTCGACAGTGTGTCGGACATACGCCCCTCCAGCAGCAGTCCGGCATAGAAGACGATATCGGCCGAGCGGATCAGCCGCACGTCGTGCGTCGTGGGCTTGTACAGATGCGGGTCTACTCCGGAACTCATGACCTGAGTGACATGGACCCGGTCTCCGCCCACGCGGCGTACCAGGTCAGCCACCATGCCCACGGTGGCCACCACGCGAATCCGTCCCGCAGCGGACTCTGCGGCCGCAGGCGCCTGCCCGACGGTCCCGGTGCTCAGGGTACCGGCTGCAGGTGCGGCTGAACCTGACTGGCCCGATGCTTCCGGAGGCGCCTGTGCCGACGGTTCACCGCAACCTGGCAGGCACAGCAGCAGCCCGAACCAGATGACACAGAACCCGCGAACCCGCGGCAGAAGCATCGAGCGGCTTTTCAATTCGCACATCGTGGCCAGGAGATCTGTACGAGCAGGATCAAACCCGCTATTTTCATCAAGGCGTGAAACCGATATCGTTCGCATCATCGACGGACGGAGGCGTTCTGTCCAGCGGGTTGCCCGACGACGGTTGCACCCGGCGACGGTTGCACCCGACGACGGTCGCACCCGATGAGGACGACAGAGACGGATTCGGCAGCTATGAAAATCTTTTTTTCGGCGGGTGAACCCAGCGGAGACCAGCATTCGGCCCACCTGATCCGGGAACTGCAGGAGTTTTCCGCGGAAATTCAGTTTGAAGGATTCGGTGGACCGGCGATGCGGCAGCAGGGCTGCCAGCTGCTGTTTCAGCTGACGGAACTGGCCGTGATGGGTTTCCTCCGCGTGATCCCGCTGCTGGCAAAGTTCCGACGACTGGTCCGGCAGGCGGAGGCCCACTTCCGCAGTGCTCCTCCGGACGCAGTGGTCCTGGTGGACTTTCCGGGATTCAACTGGTGGATTGCGCGTGCTGCCCGACGACGCGGGAT
>SYLK01000638.1 GCA_005809115.1 Planctomyces sp.
GACATGATTTCGGGCGGACGGACGCGGGAACCCGGGCCAACAGCTCCGAGTTCCAGAGCCGTCGGATCCACTGCGGTGCACGATCCATCAGGCTGGCCAGTCTCACGGCCTTGTAACGCTCATACCCGCAGAACAGCTCATCTCCCGCGTCCCCGGTGAGGGCCACCGTCACGTGCTGTCGGGTCATGCGGGACAGGTACATTGTCGGGATCGCCGAACTGTCACCAAACGGTTCGTCATAATGCCAGATCAGCTGCGGCAGGATGGCCACAGCATCGGGTTCGACCACGGCTTCATGGTGTTCGGTCCCCAGCCGCAGTGACGCCTGCCGTGCCCAGACGCGTTCATCAAACGCAGCGACGGGAAAACCGATGGAGAAGGTCTTGACCGGGCGGTCGAGCTGCGTCTGCATCAGGCCGCTGATGATGGTCGAGTCGATTCCTCCGGACAGAAACGCGCCCAGGGGGACATCGCTCCGCAGTCTCAGCCGCACGGCCTCGGTCAGCGTCTCGCGAAGTTCTTCGCGCCAGTCGGCAATCGTCGACCGCTCGTGCTGTGGCTCGTCGTAAGGCGGAGCCCAGTACGGCTGAAGTCGCAGCTGCTGATCCTGAAAGACGGCCAGAGTCGCGGGCGGCAGCCGCTGGAATCCCTCCAGAATTGAATGCGGGTGCGGCACGTACTGCAGAGTGAGAAACCGCAGCACGGACTGCCGATCCAGGATTCGCGGGATGCCGGGAATCTGCAGCAGCGACTTGAGTTCACTGGCAAACGCCAGTCGTCCCGCTTCCAGGCGATAGAACAGGGGCTTCTGGCCCAGCCGATCGCGCAGCAGAATCAGACGCCGCGCGCGGGAATCCCAGATGGCGAGGGCGAACATTCCGCGCAGATGCTGCACGAAATCCAGGCCGTACTCTTCGTAAAGATGGACGATGACTTCGGTGTCTCCGTCCGTCCGGAATCTGTGGCCTCGGGCGATGAGCGCCGGCCGGAGTTCCCGATAATTGTAGATCTCGCCGTTGAATACAATCTGGATGCTGTGATCTTCGTTGCCCAGAGGCTGAGCACTTCCGGCAACGTCAATGATGCTGAGGCGACGGTGGCCCAGAGCCACGCGCAGCGGATCGGACTCAGACGGGCGCACCACGGAGTTCCGAGAACCCCCTGCGCCGGATTCTGCGGCAGGTTCAGGCCAGAAATAGTGCCCGTCCGCATCCGGACCGCGATGCTGCAGGCTGTCTGTCATGCCTTGCAGGACGCTGGCGGAAATGGCCTTGTCCCGCTGCCACCAGATGGCTCCTGCGATCCCGCACACTTGAACATGTCCCATCGGCTGGCTGGTGAGGCGATTCCGGTCCGATCTCATCCGCTCCTGTCGAAAGGCGAATTCCGCAGGAATGAGGCTGCCCGGACCAACATCATCGTGGATGTCTCGCAACATGGCAATCTCCGCTGGTGGAAAGATCGTGTCAGTTGCGGGAAGTACAACTCGGCGCAACGCCCGGATCCCGCAACCGGCAATCCGTCGGCCGACATGCTACGATCCCCGGCTGAGTGTTCTTCCATGGTCTGCGCGGAAGGTCTGGAGCCACGCTGAATGTCTGCCCCGGAAAATGACTGGCGGCCTGCCTGTTCCATCGAAATGCTGAGGTTTCGCGCTCAGCTGCGGCATGAAATCCGCAATTTCTTCGATGAGCGGGGATATCTTGAGGTGGATACGCCTCTGTTGTCACACGATGTGGTTGTGGACGCTCATCTGCATCCCTTTGCGGTGTCCACAGACGATGGTGTGCGGTATCTGCAGACGTCGCCCGAGGCAGCGATGAAACGGTTGCTGGCCGCCGGAAGCGGTTCGATCTACCAGATCAGCCACGTGTTTCGCCGCCGTGAATCCGGAGATCTGCATAACCCGGAATTCACGATGCTCGAGTGGTACGGTGTGCAGACAACTCAACAGGACCAGCTGGAGCTGACGGAACAACTGGTTCGTCACTGCTTTGCCGTCGCAAACCGAACGACGGGGATCCAGCCGGCGCTTGTTCTGCCGGACCAGCCGTTTCTTCTCACGACGTACGACGATGCCTTTGCACGAGTGACGGGCACGCGGGTGATCGGACTGTCTGCCGCGGAACTCCGCCAGATCGCGCTGCGACAGGCGGCGGTGCTGCCTGATGCGCTCGACGAGGAGGACGTGGACGGACTTCTGAACCTGCTGCTGGCGGTGCTGGTTGAGCCGCAGCTGGGTGCTGCCGTGCCCGAATTCCTCTGTGACTACCCGGCTTCACAGGCGGCACTGGCGCGACTCTCATCCGCGAATCCCGCAGTGGCGCAGCGGTTTGAGCTGTACATCCGGGGAATTGAACTCTGCAACGGATATCACGAACTGACAGACGCACGTGAACTGATGAACCGTGATCGTCGCAACAATCGCACACGACGACGCCGCAGCGATGCCGCGCTGCCCGGAGCCGGTCGCATGCTGGAAGCAATGCGGTACGGCCTTCCGGACTGTTCCGGGGTGGCGCTGGGTTTTGATCGACTGGTGATGCTGGCCAGCGGTTCAGGAACCATCCAGGCGGTGCTGCCGTTTCCCCAGGATCGGGCTTGAACCGAGCATCAGCAGCGAGAATGCCAGTCAGGCAGATGCGCACGTTTCTGCGGGTTGTGCCAGCGGGAGAATTGCCGACTTGTGGCGAAAACTGATCCGACGGCACGGATCCGGAGCGAGAGTAGGTCAGAGGAACTTCCGGACTGCTGCGCAGTGCAGGCTGGCAGCCGACCCGCGGTGTGGCTGGTGGCTGCGATGCACCAGATCTGCGGGGCGCGGCAGTCGCTGCGACCCCCGAGAACCGCCATGACTTCGCCCAGGACCCCCGGACTGCTGCTGTGTGTGATTTCGCTGCTGGTACTGGGTGGGGCGACCTTTGCCCCGGTGCTGCAGCTGAATTTTGTGAACTGGGACGATCCGGCCTATGTTCTGGACAATCCGCTGATTCGCAGCTGGTCGCCCGCAGGTCTGTGGGGGATTGCCACCGAGACGATTACTCGGAATTATGCGCCTCTGACGATTCTCACGCTGCTGGCTGACTACACGCTGTGGGGACTCGACCCGGCCGGTTATCACCTGACGAATCTGCTGCTGCACCTGGTCTGCGGGATTCTGGTGCTGTTGCTGATCCGCCAGCTGACAGGCAGTCTGATCATCGCCTGGACCACGGCAGCGCTGTTTCTGGTGCATCCGGTCCAGGTGGAAACGGTGGCCTGGGTCGCCTCCCGCAAGGGACTCCTGTCGGGAGTTTTCATGCTGAGCGCACTGCTGGTTCGTCTTCGGCCGGACGCGGGACCGCGGCACGATGGCTGGTACATCGGGATGCTGGCAGCGGCGCTGCTTTCGAAGGCGCTGGCTGTGATTCTGCCGCCAATTGTGCTTGTGTACGACATTCTGTTGCGCCGTGAGAAGTATTCGGACGCCCTTGTCCGGCAGGTGATCCCGGGGCTGATGTCACTGCTGCTGCTGCTGCACACGATGGGAGCGCAGAACAGTATCATGGGCGGCATGCGGGGGCACATGGAGCTGAGTCTGCTGCAGATCCTGGCGGCAGACATGCTGATTCTGTGGCGGTACCTCGCCATGCTGGCTTACCCCTGCGACCTGTGTGTGCTGTATGACCCGCCGGTGACAGGCATCGCCGTTCCGGCAGTGGCAGCGGCGGCCGGCTGGTGCGGGGCCGTTGCGCTGCTGATTCGGCTGCGGACCCGAAGTTTGCTGTGGCCGTTCGGCGGGATCTGTTTTCTGCTGCTGCTGTTTCCGGTGCTGAATTTTTTCCGCATCACATCGCTGATGAACGACCGGTATCTGTATTTGCCGTGTGTGGTGATCTTTGCGATGGCGGCTGCCACGCTGCAGTCTGCCGGTGGCCGACTGCGGACGATCGTGGGTCGGTCCGGGGGGGTGTGGATTCGTCCGCTGCAGGCGGGACTGGTCGGGACAGCTCTGTGCTGCTGCGTCGTTCTGACGCGGATGCAGCTGCCCGTGTGGCAGAACTCCGAAAGTCTGTGGACAGACGCCATGCAGCGTGGGCCGTGGATTCCGGTGGTGCGAATTCAGATGGCACTCACGCTGCACGACAGCGGACGCATTGCGAAGGCTGTGCAGGTGATGCAGCAGGCGCTGCAGGAATGTTCTCCGGACGAACTGGACCGTGCGCGGATGGTGCGCGCGATCAGCGACTGGACAGAAAAGCTGGGAACCGAGCACCGCTTCGTGGCCTCCGAATCGGCAGACTGAACACCCGGAGGCTGAATCTGAATGAGTGGCAGTACGGGCACAGTGAATCAACTGAATCGGCGATCCGTGATCACGGGTGACGCCGTCGGCGGTCACTCGGATGGGATTCCGGTGTCTCGGCGAATCCGAGTCACGGCCGGTGCCGCGGGACTGTTTCTGACACTGATCGCGGTCTGGCTGTCAGCTGGCGGCGATTTCCTGCTGCGCCGATCTCTGTGGATGGACGAGGTTCACACCTGGATTCTGGTCAGCGATCCCGATCCGGGACATGCGCTGAGCGCTCTGGCAGATGGAGTGGACTACAATCCGCCGGGTTATTACCTGCTGGCGCGAATGGCTGGCTGGCTGCCGGGAGGTCTGTCGAGTTACCGGCTGCGTCTGTTTTCCCTCGGCTGCGTGATCGCTGCCCTGCTGGCTGTGTATCTGCTGGGGTGCCGGCGTTTCAGCCCGTTTGTCTCAGCGACGGCAGTGCTTTGTATGTCGGGTCATGCGCTGCTGATTCAGCAGGTGACGGAGATCCGATTCTACGCTTTATGGCTGGCGGCGGCAGCATGGCTGTGCTGGCTGCTGGACCATCGGCAGCGACGAGAATCGCTGTGGCAGACGCCGCTGAGCATGGGACTGGCGGCCCTGATCTGCACGTGCCACTATTTCGGGATTTTCTCACTGGTGCTGGTCCTGTCGGGGTCCTGCGTGTTCCGACGTGATCGGGCCAGTCTGCGGTTTCATGCTGCGGTGCTGCTGACCGGTCTGGTGAGCCTGCTGCTGTGCTGGCCATTTCTGGCGGGGCAGCGGGCGGCCCTGACGCGTCCGACGTGGATTACGCCGCCCACGGCGGGTGACAGCCTGAACTATCTGCTGGCCGCGACCCCGCTGAGTGCAGTCGTCATGCTGCTGGCCGGTGTGAGTGCAGCTGCCGTGATCTCGGGACTGGACCGCCGCAGCGTGATCTCCAGTCTGTCATTGGCGTGGCGGACGCCTGGTGTGGCCCTGGCTGCGATGCCGGCTGTGCTGGTCGCCTTTGCCTGGCTGATTCAGCCTGCGCTGGTGCTGCGGTATGCCGTCACCGGCGCGATCGGATTCGTTCCCCTGCTGGCTGCGCTGATCAGTCTGCAGGGCCGGAAGGGACAGACGCTGTGTTTCGCAGTGGGCGTGATGTGCAGTTTCCACGCGGTGCAGCAGTCCGTCAGACAGTGGCAGGACCAGGAAACGCAGCGTGAGCGGCTGGCTACAGTCACACGGGAGCTGCCGGAGCAGAGAGCGGTGCTGTTTGAAGACCGGACGGTGTGGCTGCCGCTGGTCTGTGCTCATCCGCAGCTGCTGGACCGGTGTTATCTGGCGGACTTCGCCGACAGTCAGATGGCGGTTGATTCGAACCTGCGGGCTGTGCAGCGCGACGTGGGGCGGCGGATCGCGAAGTGGTATCCGCAGTATCAGCTGAGATCACTGGCCTCACTGAGGGCCGACGAGGACTTCCTGATTGTGCCCTACAGCGGCGGAGGGTTCCGGGACCTGCACTATCCGACTGGCCGCGAGATTCTGGAATACCAGCCGGGGATCTACTGGTTTTCCCACACAC
>SYLK01000639.1 GCA_005809115.1 Planctomyces sp.
AGTTGATCAACGCGGCCGATTACGCCGGCATCCAGACCAAATACAATCAGGAGTTCGATGAATCCGTATTCCGCCCTCGGCAACTGCGTGGTCATCCAGCATCGCGAAGGCGAAGTCTCGGTGCTGGCGCATTTCAAGCAGGGGAGCATCGTCGTCAGGGTGAACGACAACGTGAATCGCGGACAGTTGCTGGGCAAGTGCGGTAATTCAGGCAACTCATCCGAGCCGCACCGGCACTACCATCTGCAGAACTCGCCGGTGTTGCAGGACGGGCTGGGCATCAAATGCGTTTTCCAGAAAGGCGTCGTGACCAGGGACGGAAAGACCGAAACGCTTACGAACTGGTCGCCGGTAAAAGACCAGATCGTCAGCCCGGAGTGATGTGAATCGGATCAAGGCCCGCGATTGAATTCTATGCCGACGGACGACCGCAAGTTCCTGGAACTGGTGACGGAGAATCGAAACAGGATTCTCCGTGTGTGCCGGGTCTATGCGTGGAATTCGGCTGACCATGACGACTTGTATCAGGAAATCCTGGTTCAAGTCTGGCGAGGCTTTCCGGCTCTGAAAGAAACACAATTCGCCAACACCTGGCTTTATCGCGTCGCGATCAACACGGCCATTTCTTTCACGCGCAAGCTGGCATCAAGCACCGGCCGCGTCGTTCACTTCGAACAGGCTGACCTGACGCGTACGATTGAATCCCGGCAGACAACAGAAGACAACAGAAGACAACACTGACGACCGCATCGCAGATCTTTACACCGCAATCTACACGCTGGACCCGCTGGAAAAAGCGATCGTCACCCTTTTCCTGGAGGACTTCACCTACGAACAAATGGCAGAAGCCACGGGCATCAGTGCCAATCACGTTGGCGTCAAGGCGCACCGCCGGTACCATGTACCTGTGTTGAAAGGAGGCGGGAAATGTCGAACAATCGGACTGAACCATACGGTGTTATGCCGGGTTCGCAGCTGTGGAACGGGGTAGTCTGCGGCGGCGTGTCGGCTGGAGTGTTGACGCCAGTCCGGCTTCCGTCCGGAATCGCTTCCGGAAATGCTTCACCAGGTCCAGCCAGGATTCGCCACTGCACGACAATCGCTCAAGGATCGGTGCACATTCCGGCGGGATACTCCCGGTCTTGCTCTGACGAATCTGACGCCCCCCGTCCAGTCCAGCAGAGTCAGATACTGGTCCAGCGTCATGGACAGACAGCCCCGAAGGCTCGCGCGACGTGCCGAAGGCACGCCCGTGGTGTCCTCGGCCGCCGATCGGGCGAGCTCGATCGGAGCCAGCCAGCCCGAACAACGTCCCTCTTCACGGGAAACGGTCATCGACGTTTCCGTAACCTTTGGTTGCGAATTCCCAGAACCTTCGTCACGCCGGGGGGGGGCTCAGAAACCACCGGTGGTCCACCGGAGTCGCGATCGCAGCCGATCCGTCAGGTCTCCGCACCGTCTCCCGCAACCACCGTCCGTTCCGGAGACTCATCTGAATCGCAAAACGGACGTTCGAAAATCCCTTCAGCCGGCCTGTCGGGCACCTGCTCCCCCGAGTACAGGGCAGACGGGACATCCCGGACGCGGAAGAATTTCAGGAAGAGTCATTCACGGCGTTGACCGACTGGGACAACCCGCGACTCCTGAGTGAGTCGTGAGGAATCAGCCACGCCAGTTCTGCGTGTCGAAGCGGGTTTCGGCTGAATGTCGGGCTGGATGAGCGACGTCCACTGCCGCAACATGTGCGAGTTCCTGTTCATGATGCGGCTGCGGCTTGCCCATAATGACCAGCGACTTCATCGGGCACTTCGCCTGAACCGGCACAAAGTCCTCATGTCCGGTCAGCTGGTCGTAGTCAAGCACGACCAGATTGTCGTGCATATGCAGCAGTTCGGGCATCATTCTGGCACAGGCAGAACAGCCGATACAGCCGACACGGCAGACTTCCAGTACGACCTTGCCGGGATCATGATTGCAGCATCCCACGACCATCACTCGATCAGTCCTGAACGGGACCTGCTCGATGATATGACGAGGACACGCTCTGACGCACGCACCGCAGCCGGCGCACTTCGCGTAGTCGACCACGGGCAGGCCGTCGTCCATGTGGATTGCGTCGAAATCGCAGACAGTCACGCAATCGCCGAAACCGAGGCAGCCGTAAGCGCATCCCTGAACTCCGCCAGTCACGTTCGCCGCGGTGCAGGTCGGAATGCCTCTGTAGTCACCCTGACCCAGCCGATCTGATCGCTTTGCCGAACAGTGAATCACCGGGCGATACGGGGCGTTCGGCGTCAACGAAATCCCCAGATACTTCGCCAGAGCTGCCGTCACCGGCGGTCCTCCAACAGTACACCGATCAGCAGTGGTCCGACCGTCTGCCAGAGCCCTCGCGTACTCGGCACAACCGGGGAATCCACAACCTCCGCAATTGGCCTGCGGCAGCAGGTCCCCAATTGCTGCCTGACGCGGGTCCACGGGAACTGCAAGATGGGCGTGGGCCACGACCAGGACTGCGCAGACAACCGTCGCAATCACGAGCATCAACCCGCCGGACAGCAGCATTGTTAACACGGGCGATCCTCCCTTTCACTGGCTTCCCATACCGGCAAACCCCGCAAACGCCATCGACAGAATTGCCGCCACAAACAAGGCAATCGGCGTTCCTCGGAATGGCGCCGGCACATCGGCAAAATCAATCGACTCACGCAGTCCTGCCATAATCACAATCGCCAGTGTGAACCCGACTCCGCCGAAGAAGCTGAATGTCAGCGCCTGAGCCAGCGTATTATAGGACTTGCTCCAGACCAGAAGACAGACTCCAAGCACCGCACAATTGGTTGTGATCATCGGCAGATAGACGCCAAACGCCCGATACAGCGGTTCAAAGAAACGCTGCACATACAATTCCACAAACTGCACCGTTCCGGCGATCACAAAGATAAAGGCCACGTACTGCAGAATCTGCAGCCCCAGAGGAATGAGCGCGTATTGCTGCAGCAGAAAGGTCAGGCCTCCGGAGATCGTCATGACAAATGTCACGGCGGCTCCCATACCAAAGGCGGAATCGAGCCGTCTGGAGACGCCCAGGAACGGGCAGATCCCCATGAAATAGCTCAGCACGAAATTATTGATGAGCGCGGCGGAAAGTCCGATCAGCAGGAGGTCGAGCATTACTGTGTTCCTTTTTCCCGCATCCTGATCGCATTCAGAGCACCTGAGAGACTGCCCAGCGTCAGAAACGCGCCTGCCGGCAGGACGAAGATGAGCATTCCTGGGTAGTTCTCGGGCAACACCGGCAGGCCCCACAAACTTCCCGATCCCAGAAGTTCCCGCACAATTCCCAGACTGGACAGGCCGAGCAGGAAACCGCCGCTCTGGCCCAGTGCGTCGGCTACGGCCGTCCCGAGATTCTGTCTTGACGCACACGCTTCCGCCCGACTGATGATGATGCAGTTCACGATAATCAGCGGCACATAGGGCCCCAGCTGGCGACTCATCGCGGGTGCGAATGCGGCCAGCAGTCGATCCACGATGGTCACGAAGGTGGCGATCGTCAGTGTATAGACCAGGATGCGGAGATGAGGCTGAAGCTGTCGACTGATCAGCGAGGTGATGATATTGGAACACAGCAGCACCACACCCGTTGCCACAGCCATCGTCACGGCTGCCGGCAGTGTGCTGGTCACCGCCAGCGTCGGGCACATACCCAGCAATTGCACGTACGTCGGGTTCTCGGTGAACCAGCCTCGAACAAATCGCGCGCGCGCTTCGGGAAGTCCGTGCAGGGAACTCATGGTTGTGACTCCGCAGACGGGTCCAGCTGTGCTGCCAGTTCCTGCCGAATCAAAGCGATCTGGCTGTTGACTGCGGTGATGACAGCCTGTGAAGAAATGGTAGCCCCCGTAATGGCGTCCACAGGAGCCGGAGCGGATTCTCCCGGCTTGACTCGCGCGAAAGGATGCTCAGTTGACTGGCCCACAAACTGATCGCGGAATTGTGGCTGCTGAATGCGATCTCCCAGACCCGGTGTTTCGTTGCTCTCCAGAACCGTCAGGCCAGTGACGTGGCTGCCATCTTTCGACAGGCCGACCATCAGTCGGATCCGGTCCTGAAAGCCCCGCCCATCTGCCGGTGTCGCCCAGCCGCACACAGCGGCGGAATCGTCCGTAACGCGGTACATGGTCACTCCGGCAATCGTGACGGGTGTGGAACTGGCTCCGTCGGGGACAACATCCAGAACGGCTGTTTCCAGTCTCTGCTGCGAATTGCCGGCGATCCGATCGCGGAGGGCGAAATCGACACCCGCAAGTGCGGCGCTCAACCCGCTTGCCAGTCCAAGGACCAGCCAGCTTTGGCGAAGGAAGCTGAGGATTGGGTTGAACATCAGGATCTCTGTGCTGAAAAAGGGATCAGCGAATGAGCACTTTCCCGCCGACGGGTGTGGTGGGCGTGGCGCGATCGATCAGCGGAACAACGGCGTTCGCCAGCAGCACTGAAAACATGACGCCTTCCGGGTAACCTCCGAACCAGCGGATTGTCATGGTCAGCAGTCCGACCAGAAGACCAAACATCCATCGCCCATTTCGTGTCAACGGGCTGGTTACCGGATCCGTCACGATGAAGAACGCGGCGAACAGAACGCTTCCTGCGCAGAGGTGTCGCAGGATACCGAGGCTGTGTGACGCATCTGAGGTCAGGGACTGCAGGAACGCCATGGCGGCGACGCCGGCTGCCATGCCACACGTCAGTCGCCAGTCGGCTGCTCGTCTCCACAGAATCCACAAACCACCAGCGAGCAGGGCAAGTGCTGACGTTTCTCCGAGGGATCCGGACACGTTTCCAGCCAACAATGGTGCCAGGTCCGTCAGCTCGCCGGAAAACTTGGCAGCGGCCAGCGGTGTCGGCCGAGTGACAGCATGCACGGTCAGCGGTTCTGCCCAGCTGGTCATCTCGATCGGAAATGACAGCATCAGAAACGCCCGGCCGACCAT
>SYLK01000640.1 GCA_005809115.1 Planctomyces sp.
ACAGAACATCCCGAAATAGTCCGGATGAAGTGCCTTCACACCGGAAAAATAGTGCATCGAAAAATTCGCCAGCAGCGCGATCGGACGGCCGGACGCGGACCGGAACAGAATCATTGAAAGGTCCGGATCTTCTGGTCCGGATTCACCCGTAACATTATCCGGATTCGCTCCCGCGTGCATGTTGGCACGGACCGTAGGATTCCCGAAAGGGTCGGTGGCAATCCGGTCGGGACGAATCACCCAGCGGCGAAGCGCCGTATAAGCAGCAGCGTTCCTGACGGCCCAGCCAGCCTCGGCCGGTTCCAGACGTGTTTCCGCCGCAGCGATCACCTCGGCCAGCCGTTCACGCAGGAAAGGAATATAGGCCGCGTCGGCATCAGTCCCCAGACAGCCCATCGACGACGGGCCGGAATGCGTGTGCGTGGCTGAAATCAGCATCTTGTCCGGACGAATCTGTGTCCGACCGGCAGCCAGATGCCTGACATCATCCAGAACGTCCCGCCCAATCATGCAGCTGTCCGCGACGACGACTGCAATCCGTTCCCTGCCATCATCCAGCACAACGGCTCGCGCATGCAGCGCCGCATAGGCTCTGTCCGCTGACTGACTGACCATGCCGCCGTTGACCAGCACCGGAAACTGGACCGGAGTAATATCAACGACTGCGGCGCCAACCCTCAGTTCCGCTTCGGCCGTACTGACCAGAGCCACTGCACAGCAGGCGATCGGAATTACGCTGCGACACCAGAAGAAGACCGCGTTCACGATTGACTTCCTGAAGCCGCAACCTCCGGAAGGGCCAGCAGCGAGTCATCGCCGGAGGACGTCGTTTCCGAGTCCGAATCCGAGTGTTTCAGCGTCTGCCGAGTTTTCCAGTCGATTCGTCCGGCATCGGCCCAGAGTTGTTCCAGGTTGTACAGCCGGCGGCCTTCTGGAGTGAACACATGCAGGACAACATCGCCGTAGTCGGTCAGTATCCAGTTGCCACCACTGCGGTATCCTTCAATGCTCAGCCGTCGATGGCCATCTTCGCGTTTCAGTTTCCGGTTCACTTCGTCGGCCACGGCGTGCATCTGACGGCTGCTGTTCGCGGTGACGATGACAAAGAAGTCGACAATCGATGTCACCCCGGTCAGGTCGAGTACAACGATATCCTGACCCCGCAATTCGTCAGCAATACCGGCAGCGGTACACGCGTTGGCGAGACTGGACGCATACAATTGCGGTGTTCGTGCCGGCGCTGAAACCGACAGCGTCGGAACGTCATCCGTGGCAGTCTGGTCAGGCTGAGGCAGATCCTCGTGTTCGTTCATATGATTCTCAATCTTTCTGTCGTGGCTCGGAAAAATCCACCACACGCGATTTTCCGAACGTCCGACTGCGGCATCCTGAAGTCGGACAAGTCATTCCACGTCGGTCACGTGGTGGAATACCACACGACGATGGCCGCCGGACCCCTCCCACACTTCATCATCCTATCCAGAACAGTGCCCGGAAACAATCGCCGAAAATCCGGCTGAGAAACTCGGGGGCGACTGGCCAGCAGCATTCCCGGCCCCCCCACCACCTTCCCCGAACTCCAGTGAAAAGAAGACGGTTGCCTTCTTTTGACACGGACCGTGGTGTGTCAGTCGCAGGAAATCTGGTAAGATTAAGGACGGTGTCCACGCGGTCATCGGGGCGCGCGCTGGACATTCAGGCGCGTAACAATCAGCTGCACCTGGGTAACAAGGCACTTTTTCCGAACGAATTCCCAGGCCGTGCAGACCAACGTCTCCCTGTCACGACCGTGACTGGCACCACCGTGACTATCACGACCGTGCCCGGCACACAGGGGACGTTCAGCGAGTTTTTCCACCAGCTTCCGACACAGGATCAGCGCATGGTCAGCAGAAATTGTGTGGTTCTGACGGTGATCTTCGCATCCGTTTTTTCTGCTTTCAGAGCGGGGACGGCTGCTGACATTGCGTTTAACCGCGAGATTCGCCCGATTCTTTCCAATCGGTGCCTTGCCTGCCACGGTCCGGACGAGCGGAAGCTGCAGGCTGGTCTGCGTCTGGACGTCCCGGCGACGGCTACGCGCCCGCTCGACTCAGGTGTCACGGCGATTGTTCCGGGCAGGTCGGACGAGAGTGAGCTGATCCGGCGGATCACGAGTACCGAAGCGGAATATCGCATGCCGCCGCCTGATTTCGGCGAGGCGCTGACGGACGGAGAGATCGAAGCCATCCGGACTTGGATTGATCAGGGCGCCCAGTTCCAGGTGCACTGGTCATATGTGAAACCCGAGCGGCCGGACGTTCCCACTCTGGAACAGGTTCCGCCCGGATGGCCTCGCAACGCCATCGACATGTTTGTGCTGGCCGGTATGCGGAAGCATGGCCTTGAGCCGGCGCCGGAGGCCGATCGCGCGTCACTGATTCGCCGGGTCTTTCTGGATCTGACCGGGCTGCCGCCGACCGTTGCGGAGGCCGATGCGTATCTCAGCAGCACGGATTCTCTGGCTTTCGAGCAGCTGGTGGAAGACCTGCTGGAGCGGCCGGCGTTCGGGGAACACTGGGCTCGCCACTGGCTCGATCTGGCACGGTACGCGGATTCTGCCGGATACGCGGACGACCCCTCGCGGACGATCTGGGCCTGGCGTGACTGGGTCATCCGGGCGTTCAACCGCAATCTGCCGTTCGATCAGTTCACCATCGAGCAACTGGCCGGGGACCTTTTGCCAGAGCCGTCAGAGGATCAACTGATCGCCACGGCGTTTCATCGGAATACACTCACGAACAGCGAAGGCGGCACGAACGACGAGGAATTTCGCAATGTCGCGGTTGTCGATCGTGTGAATACGACCCTGGCCGTCTGGATGGGGACCACCATGGGCTGTGCTCAGTGTCATTCGCACAAGTACGACCCGATTACGCAGCAGGATTACTTTCGCGTGTTCGCTGTGCTGAACAACACGCAGGATGCGGATCGTCGGGACGAAGCTCCGGTACTGGAACTGTATACCGCCGAGCAGCGGCAGCAGCGGCGCGATCTGGAGCAGCGGATTGCCGCGCTGCAGGGGGCGGCCGCGCCGTCCTCCGATGAAGTGGCGGCGCTGCAGAAGCAGCTGGCGGACCTGAAACCGGCCACCACAGTCCCGATTCTGCGGGAGAACCGGGACAACCCTCGTGTGACGCGGCTGCAGTATCGCGGGAATTACCTGGACCAGGGGCCCGAGATTGCTCCCGGAGTGCCCGCAGCATTTCATCCGCTGCCGGCTGACGGCCCGGCGGACCGGCTGGCGCTGGCACGCTGGCTGGTGGATGCCGACAATCCTCTGACCGGTCGAGTGCTGGTGAATCGGTTGTGGGAGACGCTGTTCGGCCGGGGACTGGTCCTGACCAGCGAGGAATTCGGGTCGCAGGGCGAACTTCCGACGCATCCGGAGCTGCTGGACTGGCTGGCGACGGAAGTGGTGCAGAATGGCTGGAACACACGCGAGATCCTGCGACTGATCGTGACGTCCGCAACTTACCGGCAGTCGTCTGCCATGACCGAACAGCACCGGCTGGCGGATCCGGACAACCGCTGGATGTCGCGCGGTCCGCGGGTCCGACTGAGTGCGGAGACTGTGCGGGATCAGGCACTGTTCGTCAGCGGGCTGCTGAGCCACCGGATGTCCGGCCCGCCGGTCAACCCGCCGCAGCCGAATCAGGGTCTGAAGGCAGCCTTCGGATCGTCGACCGACTGGGAGACGAGTGTGGGTGAGGACCGGTATCGGCGCGCGATCTATACCACCTGGCGACGAAGCAATCTGTACCCTTCGATGGCCACATTCGATGCGCCGAATCGCGACGTCTGCACGGTTCGCCGGAATCGAACAAACACGCCGCTGCAGTCGCTTGTCACCCTGAATGACCCGGTCTATGTGGAAGCTGCTCAGGCTCTGGCTGCAGACGTCCTGCAGCGAGACGCGCCGATCGAACTGCAGATCGCGGATGCG
>SYLK01000641.1 GCA_005809115.1 Planctomyces sp.
GGCCGGGAAGTTTGCGCCTCGTCGAGTAATCGAAATTTCAAGGGTCGTCAGGGAAGCCCCACCGGGCGAACCCTGCTGATGAGCCCCGCCATGGTCGCAGCAGCGGCGGTCGAGGGATGTGTGACTGATGTCAGGCACCTTTCCGAGGCAGTGGCCTGAATCGCGGTGTCGCAGTGTCCGAAGGGATAAGGCCGGGGCCGCGGGGTTGACGGGGTTTTCGTTTTTTGGGGATGGGGCCGGCACCGCCGGCTCTCGATGCGGGAGTGATCGATGTCTGTCAGGAGAATCACAAACATCTCTGCGACCGGGATTCCGTTGCTGCGAGACGATATTGATACGGACCGCATTATTCCTGCTCGGTTTCTCCGCTGTGTCACGTTTGACGGTCTGGGTGATCATGCGTTCGAGGACGATCGCCGTCAGGATGCCACGCACCCGTTTGATCAGCCGCAGTTCCGGCAAGCAGGCGTGCTGGTGGCTGGTCGAAATTTTGGCTGCGGCTCGTCACGGGAGCATGCCCCGCAGTCACTGATGCGCTGGGGAATCCGGGCGATTATCGCCGAGTCCTTCGCGGAGATTTTTTTCGGCAACTGCAGTTCACTGGGGATTCCCGCCGTATGTGCACGACGACCGGATCTCGAAGCCATGGCTGCAGCGATCTCAGCCCGCCCGGACTTGCCGATCGACGTTGACCTCTGCAGCCTGACGGTCTCGGCGGACGGTTTGTCGTGTCAGATCTCAATGCCCGAAAGTGCGCGAGATGCCCTGGTGACCGGCCAATGGGATTATCTCGGTCGGCTGCTGGAGACAACCGATCAGGTCACAGCCCTTGCGAATTCGCTTCCCTACCTGAATCATTTTCAGGCAACCTGATGTGACATTCCGTGCGGATCGGGCAACATGATCTGTATTTCGGTCACCCCGACATCGCGCACGCTGGCACCAGCCGATCTCCTGAATGCGTCCCGGCACGGCGATCTGATCGAACTATGCCTCGACCATTTTCTGAAGGAACCCGACGTTGCCGATCTGATACGGATGGTCGACAAACCCGTACTGGTGTCGTGCCGTCGTCCCATTGATGGCGGACACTGGACGGGATCTGAGGACCAGCGACTCCACCTGCTGCGTCAGGCCATTGTCGCCGGACCGGAATACATCGAGCTGGACCTGGAGATTGCTGACCAGATTCCGAGGTTCGGGGCGACCAGGCGGGTGATCTCGTGTACCAGTCTCAATCGTCCGCTGGAACATGTCGCCGCAGCGATCGACCGCTGCATTCGGTCACAGGCTGATGTCGTCAAAGTCACCTGGCGGACGGATGATCTCGACGCGATCTGGCCGCTCCTGGCCGCAGTCACTCAGCCTCATCCGGTACCGGTCGTCGGACTTGGACTCGGCACATGCGGCATCACTTTCTCTCTGATGGGCCGAAAGTACGGTTGCCCGTGGGTCTATGCGGCACTCGAACGCGGCATGGAACCATGTGCGAGCCAGCCGACCGTGTGGCAGCTGCGGGAGCATTACCGCTGGCACGAAATTACCCCCCGAACACGCTTTCTCGGCATCATCGGGTTCGGGGCGTCGGAAAATGCCACCGCTCGAGTCTTTAATGCGGCGTTTGAACGCATGCAGAAGGACGTCCGATGCCTGCCTCTGCTGCCCGGGGATCTGTCACGCCTTCCGGCAATGCTGGCCGGAATGAAAATCAACGGCCTGGTCGTGGATTCCGGCTGCGACAGCAATCTCGGCCGGTTTGCTGAATCTGCGTCGGAGCTGAGTTCGACGACGGGACACATCGATCTTCTGATGCAGCGGTCTTCCGGCTGGAAGGCCGAGACGACTCTGCTGGAAGCCGTCGATCTCGCCGGTCGCACGATGCTGGCCTCCGAAAAGTGGACCGGACGCGGAAGCGTGCTCGTCTGCGGGCACGGCCCACTGGCACGGGCTGCCGCCCGGTATTTCTCAGCGACGGGAGCTGCGGTGAGTCTGGGAGCACCTTCGGACAACGCCGCTTCGGGAGCCGCCCGAGTCGCTGGAGTTCGCTTCACACCATGGAACGCCGTGTATGGACTGCATCCCGACACAGTGATCCTGGCCGATCGTGACCTGAAGCCTGGCAGCGCGCGCGGAGAAGTGAATCCCATGATCCTGCGTGAACGCCTCACCCTGGTCGACCTGACGGCTTATCCGCTGCCGTCCGAATTCGCTCCGGAAGCCACAGCCCGTGGCGCCAGAATCATCGAGCCATCGACGATTTTCCGAGCCCAGCTGAAACTTCAGTTTGGCATGCTCGCCGGCAGAAAACTTTCCGATGACGTCATTGATAGCGCCATGTCACACTGACGCCCTGTCACACTGACGAATCAGATTCCGAACCCGGCCGGAGCCTCAGGGTTTCGGTATTCCATGAGATGTCTGTTTCATCGCCTTCATCGCCCGGAATCATTGCCCGACCCCCCGAGATTCAGTTCGGCGAGCCAGACAAGCGACTGCTCCTGCCATGCCTACCACATCGGGCCCTGGTATCCGTCGAGGCCATGTCCACCGGACGGCAGTTCCAGCAGTTTCGCAGGAACTCCGGCATGATTCAGCGCCTCGAAGAACATTCGACTATGGATCGGCGGAACGGGCTTGTCATCCACGGCGTGAGCCAGAAACGCTGGCGGCGTCGATGAGGTTACCTGAGTCTCACTGGAAAATCGGGCCATCATCTCCGGTGTCGGATTTTCGCCCAGCAGGTTCCGACGAGATCCCTGATGCGCATGCTCACCCATGCTGATCACAGGATAAATCAGAATCAGGAAATCCGGGCGGGAACTCACGCGGCTGACGGGATCATTGTCGTCCCTGATGCCCTCGACGAAGTGAGTACCCGCCGTTGAAGCCAGATGGCCACCGGCAGAAAATCCCATCATTACGATGCGCCCGGGATCAAGTTTCCAGTCGCGGGCATTCGCACGGACTGTCCGGATCGCGCGCTGGGCATCAAGCAGCGGCACCAGTGATCTGCCATGGGGCAGCCGATACTCAAGAACGACGCCTGCGATGCCCTGCTGATTGAGCCAGCGGGCGATGCCATGTCCTTCGGGTTCAGCCACAACCTGGCTGTAACCGCCACCCGGGCAGATCACGACGGCCGTGCCGCCGGGATGCTCCGGCAGATAGATGCTGATCCAGGCATCTTCGTCACGGGATTTCCCTTCTCCGACCGGTGCCCGACCCTGCCACAGCGAAATTCTCAGGGGCGGCTCCGGCGCAGCCGCCCGCACAGTCGGTCTCTCCGTCAACCATCCACCGATGCCCGCTGCGAGAACAAACATGAGTACGCACCGGACCATAGCCTGCTCCCTCTTCCTCAGCCAAGCACGCACTCCGCCACGCAGCCCGCGGTGGCAGTGTGGTGCCCAAGCATGACTCTGCATACACTTCCGGGAGTGTAGTCACGGTACGGCGAGCAAACCATCAGAAAGACCTGTCAAATCCTTGCGGCCTGAGTCTGCCGCACCCAATCAGGGCCGTTCGACGAGGGTCCTGCCGCAATTCTTTCAGGTCAGGAAATTTCCCCGGTGTCTTCTTTTTCAGGCGACGCAGTTCATGTACGCACACGTTCGGGATACGGTTCTCTATTTTGACATCGACGGCATGGGCCTGACGCCGCAGGGTGGCCAGATGGTCGAGCGGCCCCCGCTGTTCCTTCTGCACGGCGGACCGGGAGGAGACCATTCGGGATTCAAGTCCACACACCCGTTGCGGGATCTGGCCCAGTTGATTTTTCTGGATCATCGCGGCTGCGGGAGAAGTGACGAGGGCGATGCCGCCACATACACACTCGACAACAACATTGAGGACCTGGAGGCACTGCGAGCCCATCTGGGGCTGGACCGAATCTGCCTGCTGGGCAGTTCGTATGGCGGCATGGTGGCCCAGGGATATGCCATCCGATATCCACATCGCGTGTCGAATCTGATTCTCGTCTGCACCGCTCCGAGTTTTCGCTTTATTCACGATGCCCGGACGTTCATTACGGAACACGGCACGCCGGATCAGCAGCGAGTCTGTGGCTGGTTGTGGGAAGGTGCGTTCTCATCCATGGAACAGCTGCATGAGTATTATCGCACGATGGGTCCGCTGTATTCGCGCAACTGGGATGCGGTGGAGTTTGAAGCGGTCTGGCACAGGACGCGACGATCCTTCGTGGCGCTGAATCGTGGATTCGGTGACTTCCTGAGAACCTTTGACTTTACGGAGCAACTGTCGCAGATTCCGTGCCCGACTCTGGTCATTGCGGGCGCACACGACTGGATCTGTGCCCCGCATCATTCACAGCTCATCGCCCGGCTCATCCCGCGGGCTCAGCTGAAGATCTTCGCCCGGAGCGGTCACTCCGTGTCGTCGGACGAGAACGAACTGTATCTCCAGGCCATTCGCGGTTTTCTGACTTATGCTCCGGGCTGAATGACCAGTCCGTGCTCAGTCGAACTCCGGGCGACGCCGCCCCAGCTGTTCTTTGAGCCTGGCGACGATGCTCGAGTGCATCTGGCTGACACGTGACTCGGACAAGCCCAGGGGATTGCCGATCTCCTTCATCGTCAGGTCTTCGTAGTAATAGAGAATGATGATCAGGCGTTCGTTGCGGTTCAGCCCCCTGGTGACCAGCTTCATCAGGTCCAGTTTCTGAATTACACCGGTCGGATCTTCCCCTTTACCATCCTGAACAACATCAACTTCGCGGACATCCTTGTAGCTGTCGGTCTCATACCATTTCTTGTCGAGGCTGACGAGATTGACGGCGCTGGCTTCGCTCTTGAGTTTTTCAAACTCATGAATCGCAATTCCCATTTCTGCGGCGATTTCCGCTTCGGTGGGAGGACGCCCGACCCGGGCCTCGACGACCTTGCGAGCCGCCTCCATCTTGCTGGCTTTGCTGCGCACCAGACGCGGCACCCAGTCCATGGTCCGTAGTTCATCAAGCATGGCACCGCGAATTCGCGGAACGCAGTACGTCTCGAACTTCACCCCACGGTCCATGTCAAATGCTTCAATGGCGTCCATGAGCCCGAACACGCCCGCCGACATCAGATCGTTCAGGTCAACCCCCTCCGGAAGCTTGGCCCAGACACGCTCGGCATTATAGCGCACCAGCGGCAGAAACCTTTCCATCAGGCGGTTTCGCAGCTCCTGGTTGGTCTGGTCCTTCTTGTAGGCGATCCAGACTTCCGAAACATCTTCACTGACCCTGGTAGTCATTCAATCCTCCATGACCGACATCAATCGCCATTCAGACCGATCAGGCCCCGCATCAGGGATATCGGTTTCTGTATCACCGGAAATTCAGTACGATCGTTACAACCTCTGCCGACAATGCAGGTCCCGCAGATACCCTGTCGGGCCGAGTTGTCTCGCCCCGCACCCCGCCACAAATGAAGCGGGTTGAGACCTGTCGACGACGTCGCATTGCCCGGCTGGCGACTGTCAGCCTGACATCTGCTCCGTTGTCTGCATGATTCCGAATCATCACCTCACGAACAGACTCACTGAATCACCCGCCAGACACCAGGTCCCTTTCAGCAGCTTCTGCCGAAGTGCGGCGCAACAGCGCCGGGCGGACCAGTGTTCTGGTGAGTCACAGACTCCCGTTCTGCGCGACCGGCTGGTTCGTCTTCCGTGACAGACCAGCGGTCATCGCAGGCGTCCGCAGCCACCACCCGCTGAGGGTCAGCTGGTTCTGGCTGCGACTGCGGGCGGGTTGATATCGCAGCGGTCGACCCACTGTCCAGACCGATGGAACATCATTCAGAGCGGTTTTTCTGACTCGTCCGCGGGTTCGGCAGATTCAACCGAATGCAAGGAATGCTGGCGGCAGAAAGCTTCTGTCCGGTCACAGCAGGCCCGCAGACGAGGTCCTCTCAGGTGCAGTTTCTGCAGAAAGGAATCTCATGGCAGTGAGTCGCACCTCAGTCGAGGCGGCGGCGGTACGTGACCAGCCTTTCGGCGGCTTCGAATCTGGCGGAACGGAACAGTTTCATCGCGCCCTGGTTCTGCTCATCCACGTGGGCTTCGATCAGCTGGACGGATTCATCCCGCAGGCGGCGGCACATTTCGAGAACCAGAGCCAGGGCATAACCGTGAAGTCGCTGGCCTTCCGGGACAAACAAGCCGCGAATTCCAACGGAACGCACGCCCCATTTCGGAATAAACACGTCCATGCCGATGATCTGGCCCGCAGCAACGCAGAGCCCCGTCGACGCCGGCCGGAGTTCAAACCGCAGGCTGTCAAGGTGTCCGAAGCGAACGAACCACCACCACGGCTGCCCGGACGGCCGATCCGTGATCACCATCTCAAGCTGCCGCCGATGCCTGATCAGTTTGGCACTGACCGGATCGCGGCTCGTTTTCAGATTGCGATGCATAATGATGGTGCGCGTGCTGAAGGTGTAAGCACAGGAGCCAAGAAATGCGTTCCAGGGAGCCGCGGACTCCAGCCATCCCGACGGCTGCAGGCCACCGTAGATCCCCACATAGAAGCCGTTCCGATCCAGCCCGCCGCCGGCTTCCACACACTCTGCTCCCGCGAGCCTCAGGTAGTCTTCGGCTCTGCAAACCAGCTCCGTCCCGATCCGACGCCGTCGATATGCAGGATGCACCATCAGGCCGGACAGGATTCCCTGGCGCCTGTCGAGCCCGGATTCATCCGCCAGCGGAGCAAAGCCGGCGTGGACGAACCCCACGATCCGATTCTCATCCGTCGCCACGATCAGACCGAGACGATCGAAAAACGGCTGCGAGAATGTGAACAGCTCCAGAATATCGCAGGAAAACCCCTCTGCTGCCGCCGGTCCCAGAGCACAGCTGTGCCAGAGTTGCAGCAATCCGGGCGGATCGGTATTGTGGAAGTGGCGATACTGAATCACCGACGATTCTCGGAATTTGCGAGGAAAAGAGCCACATTCAGCTCTGGGACCGAATCTACCCAACGTACCACGTTCCGGCAAGGCGCTGTCGATTCAGTTGCGGCCAGGTTTCTCGATTGGGAATCTCCACCGTCGCCGGGGAAGCACCCGCTGAAAACGGCCCCGCCTTCCGCGGCCCCGCCGAGGGCAGCCTCGCGGGGCCCTGATTCAGCCGTTCTCTCGAATCGCTGTCAGGGAATGCCTATGTACTGGACTGATCGGGAAATCCTCGCGTGGCTTGATGAGCAGCTGCCGGTGGACCGGATGGCGACGTTCGAAACCGAACTGCGTCACGACGACTCGCTCCGCACACGGGTTTCACGGGTGATTCGGGAGCATGATCAGGGTGGCACGTCAGTGGGAGAGATCTGGCGACGGGCTCGGCTGACCTGCCCGGGACGTTCAGAGCTGGGGAGTTTCCTGCTGGGCGCACTTCCGGCTGACGCCGCCGACTATATTGACTTCCACCTGCGTACGATCGGCTGCCGTGTCTGCCAGGCGAACCTTCACGACCTGGAAGAGCAGTCCCGGCAGAGTGATTCCGTTCCCGACCGCCGCCGCCGCTTCTTTCAATCGTCGGCCGGATTGCTCCGACCGAGCGACGGTCCAGCCGTCTCCGACCGATCGGATCCGTGATCACAAAGGCGTCCGGCCGTCACTGGCAGAGTTCCATCGCGAAATACTGTGGAATCTGCTATCAATCGGTCCGCCGGATGAATTCGCGGAGGCAATTGTCCAGCCGGATCGCGCCGGCCGCCACGTCTCGCAGACTTGAAAAAAACAGAAAGGCTCAGATTCATGTCCATCTTCACGGACAATTCCGCATCGATCGGTCGGACTCCCCTGGTCAGAATCAACCGCCTGACAAGCGGAACTCAGGCCACGGTGCTTGCCAAAATAGAAGGACGCAATCCGGCGTACAGCGTCAAGTGCCGCATCGGAGCCGCGATGATCTGGGACGCGGAGAAGTCCGGTGCACTCAAACCCGGTATGGAGGTGGTGGAACCGAC
>SYLK01000642.1 GCA_005809115.1 Planctomyces sp.
CAGACGATCCAGCACCCCGTCATTGTAGATCAGATCGAGATAGCGCTGCCGCAGCAGCGTTTCAATATCCTGAACCGAATGGAACTTCTCCGGCGGCTGTGCCAGCGACTTGCAGAGAATTGTCAACTGGGTCACCTTGACGGACGCCTCACCCGAGTCCGTCCGCCAGGTAACACCGTCCACTCCGATCAGATCGCCCAGATCGAGCGCACTCATCAGCTCCCACTGTTCCTCCGACAGATCGCCCCGGGAGAACAACAGCTGAATCCGACCGGACTGATCCCGAATATCGTAGAACCGCAGCTTACCGGCCTTGCGACGCAGCATGATCCGACCGGCAGCGCGGACAACTCGGCCGGCTGCCCCGGCTTCCTCCGGGACCAGTTCACGGACGGCGGATATCGCCAGATGGCCGTCAAACCGCTGACCCCAGGGGTCATGTCCCAGCTGCGCAATCTTCTCGAGTTTTTCCAGCCGCGCCTTTTCAAACCGGTCTGGTTCCGCCGGAGACTGCCGGACCTCAGGTGCAGATCCGTCAGGTTCAGCCTGATCAGGCAGCGGTTTCGACGTCATGAATTCACACAGTAATTTCGGGTCGCAGCCATCCGCTCAGGCTGGTCCGGGGACCCGCTGAAGGGATGAGAGCATCAGAGAAAGAGTGAGCGGCGGAAAAGACCGGAATCGACCGGCGCACCTGTCCGCGAACCGGCGAATCTTGCTGAAATCCCCGCATCAGGTCAATGCCAGCCTCGTCGCCTCAAATACCGGCCCTTCCACGCACGTCCGCCGATAGTCCCAGCTGCCGTCAGATTCCATCACTTTCACGACGCAGCTGAAACAGGCTCCGAATCCGCAGGCCATCGGTGTTTCCAGCGAAAGCCAGCACGGAACCGCCCGATCGCGACAGATCTCCGCCACGGCCTTCATCATCGGGACTGGTCCGCAGCAGTAGACCACAGTGTCATTCAGAGGCTCTGAGGGCTGGCCGGATGCGGGCGTCTGGCGGGATTCCGACAGCCGTTGTCGCAGAAGTTCTGTCACAAACCCGTGATGGCCGAAACTGCCGTCATCTGTGGCGACGCGCAGATCCAGTCCTGGCAGCCGGAAATCGTCCAGTCCGGCGAGAAAGGCGGCCGACCTGACACCGTAGCAGAGCGTCACGGATTCCGGATGGACTGTGACCCGCCGCGCCGGCGCGCCGTAATGCCGCTGCCCCAGCGCCTCGCGAATCACGGCCAGAAACGGTGTCTGTCCGATCCCACCGGCAACGCAGATCAGGTTCCGGTGCTGCGGGACGGGAAAGCCGTTGCCCAGAGGTCCCCAGACGGTGACTTCAGTCCCCGATTTCCAGTGGATCATCAGCGATGTCAGCTTGCCCACGCGGACGAAGCCGAACTCGACTCCTGTCGGCACGCCGTCGGCATCCGCCGACACGTCATACAGCGCGAAAGGACGTCCCAGCAGCGGATCCGATCCGTGAGCCGGGCGAAGCATCAGGAATTGTCCCGGCGTGATCCGGGCTGCGATTTCCGGAGCCCGCAGACGCACGGCCCACGTATTCTGCGCCATCGGGCGGATGTCTTCGACGACGGTCGTCAGCTGCACAGCCTGCGGTACCATGCCGGGCAGGAGCGCTGGTCCGGCCGTGCATACGGTTGATTCCTGAGACATGCCTGAGTGACTTTCTGCCTGCCGATCGCCTTAGGACCGGCCAAAAAATAAGTTGAACAAATTGTCTGGTCAGGGAAGCGCAGCGCTCCCTGACCAGAATCACGCTGGTGTGTGACAGCGGTTGGACCTGAATGTTTCGTTTTGACCGCAAAAGTGCTGCATGAAATCATCGGCCAGCTGATGAACTGATCCAGCGAATCCGAATTCGAGGCGCAGGATTCATGCGGCCGAAGTTTTCATGAGTTTGTTCAACTGATTTTTTGGCCGGTCCTTACGGAAATCCCGGGCGCCGGTCAGGCCGCGAAGAGAATGCGAATGGTTCTCCGGTGACCTCGTAGCCCGGCCGCATCGCGATATTCATCAGCAGCCCCACCGCCACACAGGTGGACAGCAGACTGCTGCCCCCATAACTGCACAGCGGCAGCGTGATCCCCGTAATGGGCATCAGTCCGACCGTCATTCCGGAATTGATGACTGCCTGCGTCCCCACCATCGTGACGATCCCCACAGCCACCAGTCGCCCGAAGGGCTCCCGCGTGGCACGAGCTGCCTGCAGACCACGCAGCATCAGAGCGAGATAGAGCAGCAGCAGCAAGCCACAGCCTGGAATTCCCCATTTTTCTCCGATCACGCAAAAAATGAAGTCGGTCCGCGCGGCCGGCAGCTGCCAGGCGGCCGGATCCTCAATCATCGGTTCATCACGCCACGCACTCCCCGTCATCCCGCCCAGCGCCAGAACCTGTTTGGACTGATGCAGATGAAATCCGTCTCCGGCCGGAGCCGGTCCACCGTCCCGCTGCGTCATCACGGCCACAACCCGCGATCGCTGCTCGGCGCTCATCTGCCACCACAGGACCGGGAGCAGCGCCAGGCCAATCAGCCCCGCCGCGATCAGGTGCCGCAGTCGCGCTCCGGCGGCGAACAGCATCGCGTACAGGACTGGCAGGAACAGCAGCGCTGTCCCCAGATCCGGTTCCTTCAGCACCAGCAGCAGCGGAACCAGCGTCAGGCCCAGGGGAACAAACAGGCCCCGGATCGTGCGATGCTGCTCGCGGTGCATCAGACAGGACGCCAGAGCCAGAATATACGCCAGGCGTGCCGGTTCACTGGGCTGAAAATCCAGCAGGCCGAGCGGAATCCAGCGCCGTGATCCGTTGATCGGCGGCATGCACAGCACGACTGCCAGCAGCAGCACGCAGCCGGCATAGAACCAGAAGCTGAACTGGCGGATCGCGCGGTAAGGGATGCGGAGCATCAGAAACATCGCGATCCATGACAGACCGGTCCACAGGAGCTGCCGTTCAAAGAGCCGTGACTGACCGTAGAGCTGGTCAGCATGCAGCAGGCCGGCCAGACCCAGCACCGTGATGGCGGCGCTGATCAGGAAGATCGTCCAGGGTATTCGCAAAAATGTCGTCAGCATCCGTGCCTGTGTTCCGACCGCGGCCAGTCCGGCCCGGCCAGAGTTTGCCCGCCCGGTCGCGTCATGTTATCGAATGCGTTGACTCTCTCAAAGACCACTCTGTTCCACAGGTCGGCCGGGCTGCCGCCGGAGTCCGGATCTGTCGCTGCGCTTAGGACCGGCCAAAAAACAAGTTGAACAAATTGTCTGGTCAGGGAAGCGCAGCGCCCCCTGACCAGAATCACGCTGGTGTGTTACAGCGGCTGGGCCTGAATGTTTCGTTTTCACCGTAAAATTGCTGCATGAAATCATCGGCCAGCTGATGAACTGATCCAGCGAATCCGCATCCGAGGTGCAGGATTCATGCGGCCGAAGTTTTCATGAGTTTGTTCAACTTATTTTTTGGCCGGTCCGTACTTTTCAAAACATGTTGCAGATGAGTCAAGATTGAGCCCTGGAGTCCAGAACTGGGTTTCCGGCCCAACGGGCCATACGTTCGAATAGCCTGGCCCGGCGGGCCA
>SYLK01000053.1 GCA_005809115.1 Planctomyces sp.
ATCGGGCGAAGCCGATACGCGAATGAGCAACGTCGCGTCCCGCTCAGCCCCGCTGACCTGCACCGACATCGTTCCATCAGAATTCCGCAGCACGGTCGTCGGCAACCGTACCAGGTTGCGATCGAAGACTTCAACGAATGGCTGCAGACTTCTCTGTTCGAATGCATCGATCGTGACGGTCAGCACAGTGGCGACGCTGACCGGCGTCCTGATCCGGTAGAAATCCACGTCAACGTCGTCTGAAATCGTGGCGTACGCTTCATACGCCATCGCGAGATCAAATCCCGGCGTCGTCCTGACATTCGACGCAGCCGCTGGCGTATCATTCGTGTGCAGATCGTCG
Organism: Planctomyces sp.; assembly: GCA_005809115.1. GTDB lineage: Bacteria > Planctomycetota > Planctomycetia > Planctomycetales > Planctomycetaceae > F1-80-MAGs062. The sequence continues at coordinate 344 of SYLK01000053.1, forward strand.
AGGAACACCACACTGCCACTGTTTCGAAAGAGTTCAGTCAGGGCATCCTGCCTGAGGAAGTCGACGTTTTCCTTGAGGATTGCCTCCGTCCGTGCAGCCGGGATCCGGTTCAGACCGTTGAACGTCGTGAGCAGGGCATAGCGCCCAACCGCATTCGGCCCCGCGCCCGGGGCCGCCGAGACGCGCACGAATACCGGCCGGTCAGGTGCTGTCGGCAGCGTCACGGACAGATCCTGCCCCGGGGATCCCGCCTGAGCCGAGGCGAGTGTGCGGCCGGTCTGATCCACGACCTCCAGTCGGGCGGACACGAAACTGAGTCCGGACACCTGCAGCCGAACTCCGACTGATCCACGCCACGCATCGATCGGATCAACCTTGTAATAGTCCACATCGGACGAGGTAGACAGATCACCGTACTTCAGCAGCGGAACCGTTCCATCGAAACTCATATCCCGCATTCGCGTGGCTCTCGCGATCGTATTGTTCGGGCGGTCCAGTTCATTCAGGTCAACGCGGGATCCGTGGAGTCGGCGGAGCGATTCCAGATCTGCCGTCGTTGGCGACTGCAATGTCACAGGTGAGTTTCGCGGGAACATCGGTGAAGCGGGATCGGCGCTGTGCCCGAGCCCGAGCACATGCCCGACCTCGTGCATGGCGACGGCCTTGAATTGTCCAGTCGTCACGGGACGAAAGCTGGTGTTGAAGATGATATCGCCGGCCCAGGTACCGGCTGCTCCCACGGTGTGCGGAATCGAGAGTGCAAGGACATCAGATGACATGCTGACGGCGCCGATGCGAAGATCACCGAATCGCGGATCCCCCTCCGATTCACCGGGCGCCCCGAATGGCACGCCTTCGTCGTTCACGAATCCTACGTTGACGTTCGCGCTGCTGGTCCACGACTGAAAGACTTCAGCCAGCAGTCTCCTCAGTGTGGCTGGAGTGCCCAGTGTGGCGAAAGCCGAGTTGAAACTGCTGGGCTGACCGGCAATGTCGGTACCGTCCGGGGCAACACTCGCAGTGAGATGATCAGGATTATCCCACGAAACCGATGTCAGCAGCACGCGAAACTCAAGTACCTGAGGCGTGTGGATCTCGACGCTTCCTTCGCAGACGCGGCGCCGGCGGGCGCTGCGCCGGCCGGCCAGTCCGACGGCATTCCTCCACAAACTCCACAAACGCGACATGAATCCTTGTCGGTCACCCATACGCCACACTCGCTTTCTCGGTTCTGACAATGCAGAGTGCCCGCCCCACGCCTGGTCTCGAATGGCTGCCAGGCGTTTTCTGTGCCCGGCGTCCTGACCTTGCTCGCTTTCATCGCAGTCACAGAGTATGGCGCGAAAACGTGACCACAAGAAGCAGAGTTCCTGTCGTTGGACGAATTCCCGGATCTGACCCCACTGCGAGAGAAGTGATTTCGGACCGCTCAATCCGCCAGGAAATTCCTCAATTCTCTTGATTTCGAGCCCGAATTCCTGCGCATTTACTGAACACGTGTTCATAACACACAGGACAAGCAGCCGGTTCCAACCGCGGGATCGGTTCGTGTCCCTGTGGACGGGGCGGTGTATCCGTGCTGCGGGGGGGGTCAGCGACGCTGAATAGATTCAGGGGCAAGAACTGCTGACGCCGAAATCAGCGCTGCGAATTCTGGAGACTCACGGATCAGCGCGAGGTCAGGGTCATGCTGCGCCATGGCGGCGAGACGGCTGTCGAGCCGGAAACTCTCTGCCAGCCGAACGAGAGCCTCTCGAAAATCGTCCGTCGCCGGCTGGGACGACAGTGCCGAGATACAGCCTGTCATGTAGATGATCAGTGGCTCACGGGACAGAGCGGCCGCCCTGGAGGCGTCATCCAGTGCGTGTCGGCGCTGGCCTGCACGAGCCAGCAGAACACCGCGACCGGCCCAGAGGAAAGGGTCCTGGGGGTGACTTCGCGTGGCCTCTGTCAGCACTTCGATGGCATCGTCCGGACGATGCAGATATTCCGACAGAACCATCGCGATATTGCGGAGAGCGTCATGCGACTCCGAGTCCATGGCTCTGGCTGCTTCGAAGTCTGCCAGAGCTGCGGCGGGATCTCCCGGGAGCCGCTGGAGCCCGCGCGCGACCCAGCTGCGGGGATCAGACGGCTCAAGTTCCATGCCCTTCCGAATGTCTTCGGCTGCAGCAGCGGGGTTGCTGAGTGCCTGCTGAACAGACGCCCGAATGAAATAGATACGGGTTTCCGGGAACCCCAGGCGAAGGGCGTGATTCAGGTCATCCAACGACTTCTGCGATTCTCCGAGCTCGCTGGCGGCAATTCCACGGCTCACCAGCGCAGCGGTCATGTCGGGCTGAATCTGCAGAACGCGGGTAAAATCCCGGATTGCGTTTTCGTAGTCACGTGCAGCCAGCCGGCACACGCCACGCTGGTACCAGTGCTGCACGGTCACGGGGTTGAGTGCGATGCAGGCAGAAAAGACAACCTCGGCCCTGCGCAGATCCTGAATGCCTCGCAGTGAGATGCCGTACAGAAACGCCATCGCGGAATTGTCGGGATGGTCGTCACACAGCGGACCAAGAATCTCAGCTGCCTGCAGGAACCGACGCGACATGACCGCCTTCGTCGCTGTCAGGTATCGATCCCAGGCAGCCGTCGTGCGCCGGTCACGGGCCTGGTTCTGAGTCTGCACGGCGAGTGAAACCGAACCCTGGGTGACGATCGAGTCCAGGTGAGACAGCAGAAACTGCAGTTCCTGCACAGTTTCTCCCAGGTTGATCAGATCCGCCTCAGACAGGCGTGAAACATCCGCTGAATCCTGCCACCTGACCGCGGGACGACCTGATGTGTACTGCTCAAGCACTCTTCTCAGCCGGTCGCAGGCGACTCCGGGGGAGATGTCTCCGAGCACTGCCGCATAAGCATCCGTCCGGACTCGCGGCACTTCGGCCTGGAATTCAAGAAACGCCTGTTTGGCTCGGATTCGCTGAAAACGATCATTCAGATTCACTCCGGCGATCAGGAGCACAGCGACCACGAGACAGGACAGCGTCAGCACACCGGACGCAGATGTCATACCCGGATGGCGCCGGACCCATTTTTGAAATCGCTCACGCAGGGATCGATTCGGCGCATGGCGCAGCGGCAGGTGAGACAGTTGCCGGTTGAGATCTTCCATCAGATTCTCGGCTGTGGCGTATCGGTCCTGAGGATCCGGCATCAGGCACTTGCGCACGATGGCATCCGTACCCGGGGAGATGTCCGGCCGGATCCGGCTCGGTCCGTGCAGGGGCTTCCAGCGGATTTCGACCATCTCGCGAATGGGCACGTTGTCTGAGGGAAACGGCAGTTCAAACGTCAGCAGCTCAAACAGTATCACTCCCAGCGAGAACAGATCGCTCCGCTGATCAACCGACCGAAACGATTCCAGAGCGGCCAGCTGCTCGGGACTCATATACGGCAGGGTGCCACCCACGATCGCATTGGCGGCCGGCCAGGCAGAGGCCTCGCAGGCCAGGTTGAAGTCCAGGATCATGGGCTGCCCTTCCGATGTCAGCAGCACATTGGCCGGTTTCAGGTCACGATGCAGAATCCCGCGGGCATGTGCATGCGACAGCCCCTCCGCCAGCTGGCGGACGAGCCAGAGGGAAGCCGATTCGTGTCCCAGTCCTCGGAGCGCACTGTGTCCGGCCGCTTGCGGACCAGCTGGTTCCGCATCACCGGCATGACAGTTCCCGGGACGGGAATCGCTGCAGACTGTGTGTTCTGACCGAACCAGCGACCTCAGGATGTCCGCATCGAGCGCCGCGGCGGTATCCAGAAAATCTTCGCCCGATGCGGTCCGGAGCGGGCGCTCCCGGAGAGCCTGCATCAGGTGCCGGAGTGTTGCGGCACCGAAATACGGCATGCAGATCGCCGACGCCGAACCTGCGGAATGCACCGAGTAAATCGGAACGATGTTGGTGTGCTGCAGCCGCGCCAGACGATCGGATTCTGCGAGCTGTGCCGACGAGACCTTCAGGACAACACAGCGACCGGCCAGCGATCCCTGTCGAGCAAGGTACACCCGGGAAAATGTGCCACGGCCGAGTTCACCGATGATCTGAAAATCGAGAAAACTGCTCCCTGGCAGCCAGTCGGCGGGATTCCGCAAGGCCGCGGCCGATTCGCGGCCTGTGTCCCCGTCGTTCTGGTGTGGCGCCGCGGGGCACCACGCGGACGTGTCCACACAATAGCGCCGGGCATATTCCTCAGCGTCGACCGAAAAACCCGCCCGCATCCGCAGGCGATACTCTTCATAGGCGAGTGGCTGAAGAGTTACCGGATGCTCAAACAATTCCGGGAAATTCTGCCGGTAGACCTCCAGCGACCTGACTTCGCCGCCTGTGCTTCGCAGTTCCAGATCGACGCGGACAAGTTCCTGCAGCAGCGCCACATAGTCCGCGGCACTGCGGTCCGGCAGAAAGTCCCGGACGTCGGCCTCGCCGCGTTCCGCCATCGCTGCTTCGAACGACTCGATGACGTTCTCGAATGTTCCCAGAATGGCCCTGGTCGGTTCGCTCACTTTGACTGCTCCGGACTGATCTGTTGCGTCAGGAGATCCCGAAATTTCTGCAGCGTCCTTTCCACTGTCCGCAACGATCGCTGCAGCCTGCCGGCGATTTCTCCGACCGTCGCACCGGCAAGCCGCATCGTCACAATCTCGCGCTGGTTCTGTGACAACTGTTCCATGAGTTCTTCGATTGTCAGCCGCAGTGTTGTCTCTGCCACTTCCAGAGCCGCGGCCGCCGGTTCGTCGAATCCATCGGCATCGGACAGCCGCTGAGTTCGGCTCACGTTGCGCCGTGCTGCTCGATGATGCGCAGCAGCATCTCGGATCTTGTGCAGGCCAATGACCAGAAACAATCGCCAGAGTTCGTCGCCGTCCGGAGCTTCATACTGTCCTTCCCTGGCACGCCGGAAAAACGTCCGAAATACAGACTGCACGATGTCGTCCGGATCAATTCGTGATCTGAGGTCCTGTCCGGTCTGCGCTTGCGCCAGTCCCAGCAGCCGGGCGGCGTAACGCAGGTACAGCTGCGTGGCCGCCTCCTGTTCGCCAGTCTGATACCGACGCAGCAGGGAACCATCGGACGCCTCGGAGGATTGCGAACACGTCACGGTATGGCACCTGCCCGCAGAGTCTCATCAGATTCGCCGCGACACCGCGTTCCCGTCACGCTCTCAGAAGCGAAATCCATCAGCGTATCCGCCAGTTGCGAGGAAAAAAAAGGGAAAAGATCACAAGCCGAGCGAGCCGTGAGAATTCTGCAGAATCAGCTGGCGGGAGCGGCACCGCGATTCCGCTTCTGCAGTTGTGGCTTCAACGCTGTTCGTCAGCAGTCCACGGTTTCACATCAGTCTAACGTCAAAGGAAGCAGTAATGTTCAGAAACTTCAGCAGAATTGCCGTGTTGTCACTCGCATGCCTCGTAATGAGCGACGGTATCAGCCTGGCCGCAAAAGGGGCCGGGGCAGGATCGGCCGCACGTCAGAAGACGATCGTCCGACTCAGCCGGACCGCGGCGGCCCCGACAGGCGCCAGCGGCAAGGCAGTCTACGAAACCCGTTCCGTCGGTCGCGAGAAGTTCGGGACCGAAGCTCAGGGTCTGACCCCCCTGAACGGCATGGCGGCCTCAGTGTACGTCAATGGCGTACTGGTCGGCAGCCGGCAGATCGCACTGGGACGATTTAACCTCGAACTTGAATCGGAACGTGGGCAGTCAGTGCCGGTTGTGTCCAGCGGGACCAGAGTGGAAATTCAGGTCGGAGGGGCCGTGATTCTTGCCGGAGAGTTCTGATCCGGTTGCACGCGTTGTTGTTACCGGGCTGTCCTGACGGGAATTCTCGGTTCCCCGGCAGGCACTACGCTTCCGCCGGGCCTGTCCCGGTCGGAGCGACAACTAAGAACCCCTGACAAAACCTCCGTGGCCGCGTTGCTTCGAGAGTGGTCGAGATGCCAGGAAGAGTGACGAGGCGACACATGTCGTCGAGGAGCGATGACGCCGCAGATCGGCCGCTCTCGAAGCAACCCTGCGGGACGCTTGTGGTGAAGTCTCAGGCTGCGTCGCTCGTCGGCGACGGGATGTCCCGTCTTCTCCTCGCTCCTTGCCTGAGACTTCACCACAAACGTCGCGGCTCACGCAGGTTTTGTCAGGGGTTCTTAGTACTTTGCACGCAGGACTGGATTGCCGTTCGGGTGACACGTCCGCAAAGCGAGTGAGCGTTGTCGTCGCAGGAAGCAGCTTCCGCAGGCGCAACCGGTACGGAACGGCGGGGTCGTCCATCGGCTGACCCGAGCCTTCCTGCGGTCGCTGTGCGATCACGCCGGTTCACCCCTGGGCACGCGGCTCGAAGTCCCCGCGTGCATTCATGCCAGCCGGACGGGTTCGCCCACGGACAGTTCGCCAGCTGCGTCTTCCCGCGTCTTGACAAAGTCCTGACACTTCGGGCGCGTCTTTCTACCATTTCTTAATGCGACATCTGATACGATTCACTCGCTGACCATCAACGAGGAGAGATCAGACATGGACATCGCATGGTTGTTCGCGGGGGCGACCTTTTTTGGCGTCTCGGCAGCGCTGGCCCGGTTCTGCAGCAGCCTGAAGACGAGAGAGTGAACGTGGACTGGACAATGATTCTCGCACTGCTCGTGACCATCGCCCTCGGCGGCTGCCTGACGATGGCCTTGTTGTTGCCGGAGAAGTTCTCATGACCACAAACGGTCTTCTGCAGACTGGGTTGTTTCTCGGGGTGCTGCTGGCGCTCGTGAAACCTCTGGGCTGGTATATGGCGCGGGTTTACACCGGGACCGTTCCGCGCTGGGCTTCCTGGATGGCTCCCGCCGAGCGGCTGATACACCGCCTCAGTGGTGTGGATGGCACGAGGGAGATGACCTGGAGGCAATATTCCGGGTGCCTTCTCTCATTCAGCTTCGTGAGCTTTCTGGCCGTGTACGGCCTTCAGCGATTTCAGTGGGCGCTGCCGTTAAACCCCGAAGGTATGCCCGGAGTCGCAGCGGACTCGTCGTTCAATACGGCGGTCAGTTTTGTGACGAATACAAACTGGCAGGGGTACAGCGGCGAAACGACGATGAGTTACCTCACGCAGATGCTCGCCCTGACGGTGCAGAACTTTGTATCGGCTGCGGCGGGGATGGCAGTTCTGGTGGCGCTGATTCGCGGCTTCACGCGTGGGACCGCGGACACGATCGGCAATTTCTGGGTCGATCTTGTACGGGGCGTGCAGTACATCCTGCTGCCGCTGTCCCTGCTGCTTGCGGTGGTGCTGGTCTCCCAGGGTGTCGTCCAGACATTCAACTCCAGCCGGGATGTGTCACTGCTGGAACCGATCGCTGATGCCGAGGGACAGCTGGTCAGGACACAAAGAATCGCCATGGGTCCGGCGGCTTCCCAGGTTGCGATCAAACAACTCGGCACCAACGGTGGCGGATTCTTCAATGTCAACTCGGCCC
>SYLK01000643.1 GCA_005809115.1 Planctomyces sp.
TCCCGGGCTCGCGGGGAACGTAAATCGTAATCACCGCATCGAACTCGCGGCTGCTGAGAATCAGTTCAAGGCAATGCCGAAAGTCGTCAGCGTCGATCGAGCCGATCAGATCCACGGGATTCTTCACGCCTGCTTCTGCGGGGAGAACACGCCGCAGCCCCGTCTGCAGTACAGCCGAAGATTCGGGAATTACCAGGCCACATCCGGCGAGCGCATCGGCGCAGAGAACACCGGGGCCGCCGGCGTTGGTCAGAATTGCGACCCGGTCGCCGGGCGGCAGCGGCTGGCTGGCCAGCAGCGCCGTGACCTCAAACAGCTGCTCCAGCGTCTCGACCCGCACGGCGCCGGACTGACGGCACAATGCCTCCGCCGCGCGGTCTGGTCCGGCGATGGCCGCCGTATGGCTGCTGGCTGCACGTGCGCCGTCGGTGGTGCGAGCTGCCTTCAGGACCACGATCGGCTTGTGACGCGTGATCTGTTGTGCCAGCCGGCGAAACGCAGCCGGGTCGCGGAACGATTCGAGGTACAGCAGGATCACCTCCGTGGCCGGATCCTCCTCCCAGTACTCGAGCAGGTCGTTCTCGCTGACATCGGCCTTGTTGCCGATCGATGCAAATGTCGACGCTCCGAGACGCCACTGCGAAAGGTAATCGGGGATGACGAGCCCCATGGCGCCGCTCTGGGCGCAGATGCCGACGTTGCCGGCCGGCGGACGCGACGGGGCGAAAGTCCCCCACAGCCGGAGCCTCGGGTCCGTGTTAAACACTCCGAAACAAGTGGGACCTACCATGCGGATCCCGGCCGCGCGCACAACGTCCCGCAAGTGCCGCTGCAGCTCTCGCCCCTCGTCGCTGGTTTCAGCAAATCCAGCGGAGATCACAACCAGCCCGCGCACTCCCTGAGCGATGCACTCCCTCGCGACTTTCAGGACGACGCCTGCGGGAACGCCGATAAACGCGAGGTCAACCGGATCGGGCACGTCGAGAATCGTGGAGTACGCGGGAATCGCGCAGATCTCCGAGGCTTTCGGATTGACCGGATAGACCGGTCCCCGAAATGATCCAAGCAGGTTGCGGAACAGTCGTCCGGTCATGGAGGAGGGGTCACGACCGGCACCGATCACAGCCACGGACCGGGGGCGGAAGATCGCCCGCAGACCATGCGCCACATCGGCTTCCGTTCCGGGGTGATCATCCATCGCGACAATCCGGGGAAAGTGAGAAGCTGGAATGGTTCAGCACCGGCTGCGGAGCGCCATGGCGGTCCGCACTCGCTCATGCGCCAGCTCCAGGGCGGCCCGACGCGGTTCGATCTGTTCGTCGCGACTGCGAATCAGCACGGCTTCGGTGTTCTCGCGGATCTTCTCGGCGATCTGGTTGAAGGCCATGCTCTGCGTGCCTCCGTGGTACTCCACCGCAGCGCAGATCACGCCGCCCGAATTGGCGATGAAATCAGGAACGGACAGAATCCCGCGCCGATGCAGAACCGATTCGGCTTCGCGTGTGGCGGGGATGTTTGCGCCCTGCAGGATCAGCCGTGCCTGAATGGCCTCCGCGTTACCGGAGTTAATCGAATCGGGGCGGGCGGCGGGGATCAGAATGTCGCAGGGGACAGTCAGAAGGGCCGCATGCGAGATGCGTGCTCCCTTGTCGTAACCGGCCACTGATCCGGATTCCCGGCGTACCTCCGCCAGTTCGAGCGCCGCGATCCCCCGGGGATCATGGACTGCACCGCGGCTGTCACTGGCGGCTACCATTCTGGCTCCCCGTTGTTCGAGAAACATGGCCGCGTGGCGCCCCACGTTGCCAAACCCCTCAATGGCAAACGTTGCGCCGGCCAGCTCCAGACTGCAGAATCGGACGGCCACTTCGGCACATTGGGCCAGCCCGAAACCGGTGGCACCAATTTCGTCCAGCGGAATTCCGCCAAAGACTCGCGGCAGGCCGACGGCACGGCCGATTTCCGAATGGATCCAGGCCATACACGATTCGTCGGTCCCCATGTCGGGACCGGGAATGTATTCCGTGAGGCTGCGAATGGCGCGGGCGAACGCACGCACAAGTGCGGGTTTGTCGGGAGAATTCGGATGCGCCAGAATCCCGGCCTTGCCGCCGCCGTGCGGCAGGCCCGCGGCGGCGTTCTTGCAGGTCATGGCGCGGGCTAACCGAAAGATCTCGTCGACAGTGACATCGGGCGCCATGCGGATCCCGCCGATCGACGGCCCGCAGGCGGTGTTGTCGACAACGACCACACCCCGCATGCCGCTCGCCGGATCGTACAGATGCACGATCTTCGCTGGCCCCAGGTCGTCGCAATAACTCTCGAACTCGAACGCACCGGCCATCACCATTTCCCTCGCTGTAAAGAAATTGTTCTGTGTACTCAGAGGCTCTGACAAAATTGGGACAGGTACCCTTTACAGAGGTACGCGTAACTGGTTCTGTGGCCGGCAGAATCGATCAGGGCGGTGTCCTGAACCGCGTCGTTGAGCGAATCGGAAGTGTCCTGCGGGACTGTACGGCTGGATTTTTCGCTTTGGTGCCAGTCCGGAAAGGGGACTGGCAGTCGCTGCAGGACCGGAAACGCCGGGACTTCCCGACGTGCTCTTCGGTCCTGGCCACTGAACTGGCGCTCGGGTTGCGTCCCCGCCGAGCCCAGTTCTCCGGTCAGTCCGGCGACGCCGTTTCGTGGTACGCTGGCCGATCTCCAGGTGATTTCTCAAAGACAGCCACCTGCTCTGGTCTGCGCCCGGGCAGGTGCCGGATGATTTCACGGGCTGCTCGATATGCGTACTGAGCTTCGAGTTCGCCTCCATACCTCAGCCCCTTTCCGGTCCACCCGGCCTGAGACGTCACCACAAACGTCCCGCCGGGTTGCTTCGAGAGCGGCCGATCTGCGGCGTCATCGCCACTCGACGACATGTGTCGCCTCGTCACTCTTCCTGGCATCGCGACCACTCTCGAACCAACGCGGCCACGGAGGTTTTGTCAGAGCCTCTAAATAAGAAACGGCCTGCGTGCGTTGATATTCCGTCTCACCAGGGCAGCAGGGAGGCCGCTTCCATTGAGTATCTCTGAAACAACGCTTGCTGACA
>SYLK01000054.1 GCA_005809115.1 Planctomyces sp.
CCTGCTGGTGCAGATGGTCGACGAAATACTGAAAATCTGCGGGCGTGCCGAATCGCGATGTCGGTGCAAAGTAACCGGTTGTCTGATAACCCCATGACCCGTCAAACGGGTGTTCTGTCACCGGCAGAATCTGAACATGCGTGTAAGCCATTTCACGCAGGTATCGCGCCAGTTCGTGCGCCAGTTCCCGGTACCCGGGAAACGTGCGTCCGTCGACGGGGCGCTTCCAGGAACCCAGGTGGACTTCGTAGATCGAGACGGGGGCACGCAGCCAGTTCGTCGATTCCCGGTGTCTGATCCATTCGGCATCAGCCCACTGATACTCCCGCAGATTCCAGACCACCGACGCCGTCTGCGGGCGGATTTCACTGAAAAAGGCGACAGGATCTGCCTTCTCCAGCAGCTGACCAGTCTGCGTCCGGATGGCGTATTTGTATCGCGTGCCGGGCACGACTCCGGAGACGAATCCGGACCAGACACCGGTGTCAGATGACTGCAGCCAGTCGCGTCCGACGGTCCAGCCGTTCCCATCACTGATGACGGAGACTTCGCGGGCGTTCGGCGCCCACACCGCAAACATCGCTCCGCCGGGCACAACGTGCGCTCCCCAGCGGCGATAGAGTGACGATGCCGTCACCGGCTGATCAAAAGTGCTCACCTCGACACGGCTCGAAGCAGCAACGGCAGCGGAAGGAACAGACATGGCAGCTGACATGGCGGCAGGATTCTGGTAAACGCCCGGCGATCAACGGAACGTCCCGGGGGAAAGGCTGTTGCGCATTACGCTGACAACAGTGTATCCGCGATTCGCTTTTCCCCCAATCCGGAATTCCGAAGTCGCCGGAATCAGGGAATATCCGCCGTGTCATCCCAGAGACAGAGCGATGCAACATGGGCGGCCGAACCATCACGCAGCCAGCCGTCCAGCTGTGCCGGGTCTTTCAGCTGTTGTCCCCGGGCTGCCGGCACCGCGATGAAGCGGCTGCTGACTTCGGGTAAGGACGTCATATCGCCCCACAGTTTCTCGAACTGCGAGACCGGGTATACGTCTTCCTGCCCGTTGCCCCAGCGCTTCTTGACGTCTTTCAGTGTGATATACGTTGGCAGCCGGCGACCGATTTCGCGGATTGCCGCTTCGACCCGCGGCACATCACCGAGACTGTCGCGGTCCAGCTGAAAGCAGGCGAGCAGGCGATCGATGCTGATCCACGTGGTCAGCGTGTTGTACCACGACAGTCGGAACTCATCGTCTTCGCGAGGCATCGCCAGTCCTTCGATCAGGCGGATCCGGCCATCCACGCGCGCCAGCCCGCCGCCACGATCTTCCAGACGACGACGAACGACCTCAAACGTCAGGTCCGCTTTCGACTGGATATGCAGCCCGAGGCAGCCCGGGTCAAGGGAAGCACCCAGTGTATCTATGTTGTGCAGCATCAGATACTTCAGCCCGGGATGCCGCTGCAGCACGCGGTGCAGAGTCCCGTTCCTGAGCAGATTGGGGACCTCATACCAGTGCCCGACCGGATGCAGACACTGCGATGGCAGATTATCCGTGTAGTCTGAGGCTTCACCGCTGCTGCGCGCCCACTGGATGAGTGCGGCGCGGAGGCTGCTGCGGACCTTCTCCTTCTGCTGATCGAGCAACTGCTGTGCGACCTCTTCCCAGGCAAACTGCAGATCTCGGACCGTCGGGACCATCCGCAGCCCCACCGAAGCACCGCGGGAAATCCAGAGCGAATCCCCCGTGCCGGCCCGTTCACACTCGCGTCTGATGGGCTCGTCCGTCAGGTAACCGGTCGCCACGATATGCACCGGCGCTAATCCGAAATCACGCGCCGTACGCCGTGATTTGGCCATGTGAATGTCGAGGAATGACCGGTACCTCCCCTGCATTCGACAGAACGGATTGAGCGCCTTGACAACTCCGGCACCCTGCGTCCAGCGGCTGCCCACACCGGCTGCCAGTGTCATGACCGCTGCTTCTCCGCGAGCCAGCGCGTCGCGCCCCAGTTCCATGGCATCCCGCGCAACACCCTCCTGCGCCTGCAAAATCTCCGCCGCCGCGACGTCCTGCAGTGTCACGGTTGAGTGCAGGCGATTCTGCGACAGCCCGAGGCGACCGGATCGCAGGTCCTCGCGCAGCTGTTCATGCGCCACCGGATCGAACCCGTTCTCTCGCAGCTGGTCTTCCAGCCGCCCGTGCGACTCCGCTTCGCGGGGAGTGGCTGGCAGGATGCGGTTGATCAGCCGAATCGCCAGCTCGGCACCCGCTCCTGACTCTCGGCAGCTGTTGCCAACTCGTTCCAGTTCGGCCCGCGTCCGAGGCGACAGCAGCGAAAATCCCTTTCGCAGCCATTGGGGAACCATCAGGGGATGGTAGCCCACCGGCATCTCTCCATCCGTCCGCAGCTCCGCCACCGTACCGCTGTCATTGATGGAAAAGTCGTAAACGACCGGGTCCATCGCAAACGGCACACTCGCCTCCATACCCCGCTTGACCCGCAGCAGCATCTGCTGGAGCCAGTCGCTGGCTTCCGGTCGGACTACGGGATCAAACAGAAAACCCATGCCACCGCCAGCCATTCCGCCCAGCATCCAGAAACCGTAAAACTGATGGCCGTAGCGACACCGGCACTCGTCGATCAGCCGTTCCGTGTATGCGTTGCTGCACCACGGAATGATCATCTGCAGCGGGCCATGAAAGTTCTCGTCCGTGGCTCTGCCCACCGCCGCGATGTCACCTGCCTGAAGGGCCGCGGAGATCCGGTCCAGCAGACGGATCGCACTCTGCCGGGCCGTCCACTCCTGCTCACTCCGCAGCAGATATTTTTCAGTCACCATTTCCAGGATCGGCCCTACGTTCTGGGCCATTCCGCCATGCACCAGAACCAGACTGGCCTGCAGACGGCTACGTGTTTCCGCGGAGATTTCTGAATCGCTGAACACGTGGTGCCGGGGCATCAGGCGGCCACGACTGATCATATGTTCCGGATCTCCCTGTTCTGCGGGACTCCCTTCAATCAGTTTGATGCCTGGCCAGATTCCTCCGGAGTCCTGCCAGCCGCCGCCGGATCCGCCAATCCATTCACCCAGAATCGCCCGGGCCGCGACGATTCGCCGGTCGGATTCCTGCAGTTGACCGGTGAGAGCCGCGACCTGACTGGTGGCCCGCATGCAGACCGAGATCAGCGAGCCCAGCAGGTTGGTGGAAACAGCGAGTCGGGATCCCTTGGGGATATCGTTCACACGGCTCACGATCTCCAGACCGAGTCCCGGACCAATCATGCGGCTGAACAGATCGGCGATGTGTCCGCCGCTGCCTTCCATTCCGGGCGGGACGATTCCGGCCGCGATCACGGCACCCTTCAGCAGTCCCAGATAGTCGCGGGCAAAGTCGAAGACCTCGTTGACGTCTGAGATCTCGGCCTTCGCGTCCAGATCCAGACTGACCATACGCAGCACTGGTTCATCGATCACGCGAAGACCGCAGTCGATGGGAGGCTCCGGTTTCTGGTGCCTCCCGCGCACGGCGAGGTCGACAGATGCATTGATGACGCGTGCCCCCTCGGGAAAATCCATCCCCAGGAAAAAGATATCGCTCCAGCCACTGTGTGAAAAATCCATCCTCACCGGTGTGCGTTCACGCAGGATCGGATAACCGCCGACGGACTGCTCTGCGCGGAGCAGTTCCGGACGAATCCGCAGCGGGACATCGGCCGGATGTCCCGTTCGAAACATCCACTGATTTCCCCGGTAAGTCCTCACGCTGCGCCGGACCTGATCGGCCAGAGTCTGAATCGCCAGCCGGTGGCAGCCTTCCGCGAGTGCGCTGGAAAGTGTGAGCGAGGGACCGTCCTGCCGCTGCTGCGCCAGAAACACATCAATCGCCTCGGGAAAACGGCGATTCAGCAGGTGTTCGAACCCTGGACCGGGAATCCGGCCTGGCTCATTCCCGCTCAGCCGCTGCGGGAGATGGAAGCGGTGAACCGCATACAGAAAGAACAGGGCACGGACCCGCTGATACAGGTTTCCGGCCTGCCGTCGAAACGCATCGAGCTGCTCACATTCGTGCAGCAGCTGCTGTGCTGACAGATCGCGGCAGACACTGTCCAGTGAGCGATCGCGGACGTCGGATTCCGCTGACGTGATGATGTGCAGCAGCTGAGTCATGTGGCGGGTATTGTCGATCCAGTGGCCAGCAGTGTGACCAGCTCGGAGAGGATGAGATCCCGATCATTGCCACTGAGCGCGAGGGCCAGCTGCGCCAGCAGCAGACCGTATTTGTAGCTGATGTTGTACCGCGTGCCGTGCACTTCGAGCGCGAGGTATCGTTCGGTCTGCGCCAGCTGGTTCAGGGAACTGGTCAGATCGATGGATTCCCCGGCCGGCGCCCTGTCCAGCGCTGCACTCAGCAGCCGCATCACGGTGGGAGTCAGAACATGCATGCCAAACAGGCACAGATAGTAGCCGGAGCGCTGCCCGGCGACGATCAGATGCTGCTCGGCGACAGTCGGAGTGGGCTTCTCGATGACTGTCGTCACCTCATACAGGTCGTCCTGCCGGGCCAGTGGTGTTCCTCCGACAGTACCAAAGAAGATGACCTCGTTCTCCCGCGTGGGCTGAATCGCGCTGACCGAGCACTGGCAGGAGGAAGCGGCTTCAATCAACTGAGCCGCGCAGCTCCTGTTCGACCGACTCAGATACACATGGTCCGATACCAGATGCAGGAACGGCTCATCCCCGATGAATTCACGCGTCCGGAGAATGGCGTCTCCATAGCCCCGGGGCTGGTGCTGCTCGAAGAATGCCAGTCGCGACGCATGGGGACCGGCGGCCGAAAGGTAGGGCTCGGCCTGATTCGGACGGACAATGATGGCAATCTCTTCGATTCCCGCCTGGACGATCTCGTCGAGTGTCAGCCGGAGTGCCGGTCGACTCTCGCCCCGACGATCGACCAGCGTCTGCAGCGGCAGGCGAGAATGCTGTTCCCCGGCCGCCGTGATCACGGCCCTGCGAATCTTCATGCGTCCTGGACACTCCGAAAAGTGAAACACAGCGGTTTTCTGCAGAACCGTAATATAGCCTGCCCGGCCCTCACTGGCGTAGGGAATCGCCCCCGGATTGAACAGATTCCTCCTCGGCACCTGGTTTCTGGTGAACTGATCTGGTTGTAAATTCTGCAAACGTTGTAGAATCTGCAAAATCTGCCGCTGGCCCGCGGCAATGGCATTTTTTGCGGGCGGCCGGCGGGGATCAGCGTAACTGCTTGTGATTTCAACGTTTGTGTTTTCATCCGGCGGGTTCATTCCTCTGCCGGACAGTTTTCTGGTTCAGCATTTGCTTGAACCCTGGCAACGACACGAATGGATTCGTGGTCGTCTGTCGCGTGGTGAAACCACGCCCCGGTTCAGATCTTGAACGAACTTCGCGAAGGTTGAGCATGGACGCTCTCGGAATCCGCTGGTGCCTCCTGTTTTCGGTGGTGATCACTGCCGCTGCCGACGTTTCTGCGGCTGAATTCGCGACGCGAAACTTTAAGATTTCGGCGGCTTCCCTCGAAATCGCCGAAACCATCGGCCTGCGATCCGAAGAACTCCGACGCGATATCGCGGTCTACTGGTTCGGAAAACCCCTGCCCAACTGGAGCCGACCCTGCCAGATGCGGGTCAGAACCAGCTCCACCGGCCTGGGCGCCGGAGGCCAGACGACGTTTCAGTTTGTTCGGGGCGAAGTCCTGAACTGGAACATGTCCGTGCAGGGGTCCCTCGAGAGAATCCTCGACTCTGTGCTGCCCCACGAAATTAATCACACCATCTTCGCCTGCCACTTCCGGAGACCGCTCCCCCGATGGGCTGACGAAGGAGCCGCGACTCTGTTTGAACACCGTTCCGAACAACTGATGCAGGTTGCCCTGCTGAACGATGTGATCCGCAAGGACCACGAGCGAATCAGCCTGCCAAAGCTGCTGAATATGAAGGAATATCCGGCTGAGATGCGACCGATGCTGATTCTCTACGCCCAGGGGTACGCGCTGGCGGATTTCCTCGTGCAGCAGAAGGGGCGCCATGCCTACCTGCAGTTCCTCGCAGACGGCGACAGACTGGGCTGGGACGAGGCGATTCGACGGAACTTCGATCACCAGGGTGTGGCGGCTCTGGAACACAACTGGAAGAACTGGGTCATCGCCGGGATGCCGCTGCTGGGCTTCCCGACGGACCAGATGCTGGCGAGTGTTTCCGAAACACAGGCCACAGCACGCCCACACGTCGCGGCCCCGGCGGTCGCGGAAAGGGCGGTCGCGGAAAGGGCGGTCGCGGAAAGGGCGGTGGCGGTACCGAAACAAAGGGTGGCAACGCCGAAACCACGAACCCGTCCGGCTCCGGCTTTGCTGGAACCGACTGGCGCTACCACGGTAACCCCCGTACTCCCTCCGGGCGGTTCCAGAGATTTCCCCGTGAATTTTGGAACTCCGCTACTGCCTGGACGTCGGGAACGCGATGCCGGCGCAAATCCCGACTGGGCACTCTTCCCAGGAGGCGCTCTTCCCGGAACAACTCTGCTCAGCACGTCCCTCCGCCCTGCTGATTGAAGCACCTGAGCAGACATTGCGGTTCGCTTCCTGCAATTTTCCCCCTTTCGAGGAACAACGGAATTTCTTAGAACAGTACGTGATTGTTTGAGGTTATTTTAAGAACGGGATGTCGCTGTCGTATCCTGCAGCGCGGCCAGCTGCCCCCCTGGCCTGCCGCATGCTGATCTGATGGACACGGCCGGCGACATTTTTGTCGTGTTCGATGGAAAACCTCAGATGACCCCGCCTGCCGCTGCTGTTCCCGCGCCTGCTCTGGCCACTGGTCCCGGCGCTGCCAGAATCTCGCCACGCATAATCTGGACTATGCGCTGCCTGTGTCTCCTTGCTCTAAGCGTTTCCGCTTACCTCGTCTGGGTCGCTCTGACTTCCAGCCCGGTATACGGCTGCGGAGGTGAGGTTTTCGACTGCGGGCACGTGCTCTCCAGTGGCTGGTCAAAGTGGTTCGGCATACCGGTCAGTGTTCCGGCCTTCGCCCTCTATGCCAGCCTGCTGTCGGTTCTGTCGTTCATGCGAACCAACGCCCCGCCGCGTCTGCTGTTTCATGGCTGGCAAATGATGACGGCCGGGGCCGTCGCTGCTGGCACGGCTGCTTTGTGGTTCATCGGACTGCAGATTTTCGCTGTTGGCCGAGTGTGCATCTACTGCGTCGCCGCTCATCTCTGCGGCCTCGCTCTGGCCACTCT
This sequence comes from Planctomyces sp., assembly GCA_005809115.1. GTDB lineage: Bacteria > Planctomycetota > Planctomycetia > Planctomycetales > Planctomycetaceae > F1-80-MAGs062. The sequence continues at coordinate 7,276 of SYLK01000054.1, forward strand.
CATGCTCTGGATACGCCCGCTGGGTCGCAGGCAAACTGGGCTGATGTGCAGTGTCGGGCTTCTGGCCGCCTTCTCGCTGATCGGCGGGCAGCTGCTGACACCCGCGGAACCAACCTGGGTCGTCGAGCGTTTCGACCAGTTCAACCCGAGCGGCCAGTCAAACCCCAGCGGCCAGCTGAACCCGGCTGAATCGTCCGCACTGGGTGATGAATTGGTGCCGGCTGCCGTTTTCGGGGCTCCCGACGATGCTGTTTTCGGGGCTCCCGACGACGTCGCTGAACCGGACGTCTTCGCGCCACCGCAATCTGACACTGCCAGTGCTGATTCCAGTCGGACTCCGGCCGATTCGCCCGATGCCGGCTCACCAGCACCGGGCGGTTCCGCTGCTGACGTTGCTGCTTCGCTCCTGATTCTGCTGCCTGCCGGTCAGCCCTTCATTGACCGCCTGCTGTTTCAGAATCCCGGCGATACCAAAACTGGACCATCGGAATCAGCAGATCATTCCGACTCCGGCACTCCGGCTGACACGCGTACTTCGGCCGACACGGGGACTCCCGAGGAAGCAGCGCCCCAGCCTGCAGAGCCACGAATCATCTCCGCCGCCGGGGACAAATTTCGCCTGAACATTCGTCAATGGCCGCTGCTGGGAAATCCGGAGGCGAAGTATGTGTTTGTCGAAATGTTCGATTATACCTGCCCGCATTGTCGGAACACGCACCTGGCGATTAAGCAGGCATTTCGCCGATATGGCGGCGACCTGGCCGTTGTCGCCCTGGTTGTTCCATTGCATCCGAATTGCAACAAGGCCTCTCGGTCCGGGAATTCCCAGAATGCTGACTCCTGCGAACTCGCGCGACTTGCCGTCGCTGTCTGGCGAGTCCGGCCGGCCGATTTCATGAGCTACCATGACTGGATGTTCGAGGGCGGTCGAAATCGAACGGCTGCGGAAGCGAGAAAGCATGCCGAAATGCTCGTGTGTGCCGAGCAATTGCAGAATGAACTGGCTCGAAGAACAGTTGGTGAGTACATCTCGCGGCATGTCGAGCTGTATCAGAAGGTCGGCTCCGGTTCCGTCCCCAAACTGCTGTTTCCACGTTCCGTGATGACGGGTGAGGTCAGTTCAGCCACAGCCCTGACCCAGATGATTGAACGTGAAATCATCACGCGGTGACGTCGGCCTGCCGCCACGCGCGTTGGATCAGGCGGTTCTTTCCTGAGCGATTCGGTGCACTGCCAGCCATTCCGGTTCCGTCACCGGCTGCACCGACAGCCGGCTTCCTTTCTTCAGCAGCTGCATCCCGCTGGTGGCTGGATCAGCCATTAGCTGCGGGCGCGTCACGGGACGGCGGAACTGACGGATCAGTCGGATATCCACCATATACCAGATTGGCGCGTCTGCCGTGCTTTTCGGATCGAACAAGGGGTGGCTCGGATCCTGAGCGAAGTGATCCGGATACCCGCCCCGAACGACTTCCGCTGTCCCGACAATCGCCATCGGCTGTACCCGGCTGTGATAAATCAAAACCCCGTCCCCGGGATGAATTTCATCGCGCAACATATTCCTGGCCTGATAATTGCGCACTCCTTCCCAGCTGGTCCGACGCCCTTTCGAGCTGGCCAGGTCCTGGATCGAGAAAGCATCCGGTTCCGTCTTGAACAGCCAGAAACGGGACACGCGGAAGTCCTCAGAAAAATGCTGGTATGTCGTGAGGCGTGTTAACTTCTGACTCGGGCGGATCGCCCAGAAACTGCTCCACAAAGCGTTCCCATGTGTCTCGCGTTTTCTGTGACAACAGCTCCACGTAACCCTTCTCACACACCTCGCAGACCATCACAGGGCTCTGTGACGGGGGGCTGTACTGCACTGCGATCTGGTCGCCGCAAAACAGGCCCGTCAGTGAATAGCGGTTGCTGGTCTCTCTGGCTCGACCGCACAGGAAACACCTGTTCATAAATCGGTGCAGCAGATCAGCGGGACTGATGAGCGAGTATTCTGTGGATCGATGCGAGCTGGCTGAATTCTGTGCGTTCTCAGCAAGCTTCTTCCCTATTCGATCCCGGGTTTCCTCTGAGAAGGACTCGGACAGCTCCTGCCGGCATGCCTGACAGATGGCCATCTCCAGGACAACCTCGTTTCGCACGAACTGTTTCTGAATGACGTACGCGGAAGCTTGTGGCAGATCACACTGACAGCAGACGCAGTTCTGAAAGGGTCGTTCCAGAAAAGCGGACCAGAAATCGGTTGGTATCGCCTCGAAAAATACTCCGTTCGCGTCCATCTTTGGCCTCTTCTGATTGCGGCAGTACGCTGCACTTACAGCTTGCCCGAGGCGGCCCCTGTCGGAGATTTCCGCACAAACTGACGGGAAATCATGACTCCACGCCGGCCGCAGCAGGGCAATGATACTCTGGTCACTCTCGCGGGCACAGAGGCTGGCGACGGAAAATCCTGTGCAATTCGCACCGCTCGTCCACGATCTCGGGCTTTGCCTGTTCGCTGTCTGTGGATTCTGCGCAGGCTGCCGATTCCAGGGTATCGTTGATTCTCTGCAACACTGTTTGACCTGGTCAGCCGATTCATTTCGGTTTCGTGAATCGGATGAGTCGTGACCACTGATCCCGGGGAGTTGATGTCATGCGAGATTTTCTGAACAGGCTGTGGAAGGACTCCAGCGGCATGATCTTGTCGGCTGAAGTTGTGCTCATCGGCACGATTCTCGTCCTTGGCTCAGTCGTCGGGCTTGTTTCCGTATCGCATGCGGTCACCCACGAGCTGAATGACATCGCCAGCGCCTGGATGGCTCAGAGTTCATCGGGGCCACGGGAGGCTTCTGTGATTTCGGACAGTGCTGGCATCCCGGAGATGGCGGGCCAGCAGTAGAACCCCTGACAAAACCTGCGTGAACCGCGACGTTTGCGGTGACGTTTCCGGC
>SYLK01000644.1 GCA_005809115.1 Planctomyces sp.
ATATCGACAAAGGCGCCGAATCGAGTGACATTGGTCACGACTCCTTCCAGCGTCATCCCGGGCAGCAGATCCGTGATCTCGTGGATCGATTCGGAGAACGCAGCGACACGGAATTCGTGACGTGGATCGCGGCCGGGCCGGGCCAGTTCCGCGAGCACGTCGCGGACCGTCAGTTCACCGGCAGCGTCCTGAACAAAATCCGCAGCGGCCAGTTGTCCGACCAGCGCCTCGTTGCCCACCAGATCTGTGATGGGAACCTGCAGCCGGGCGGCCATCTTTTCCACCAGCGGATACTGTTCGGGGTGCACGGCAGAGTTGTCGAGCGGCTGCCGCCCCTCGCGAATCCGCAGGAATCCGGCGGCCTGCTGATACGCCTTGCGGCCGAGCCGCGGCACCTGCAGCAGGTCGTCCCGGGTGTCGAACCGGCCCTGCTGATCACGAAACGCCACGATCTTTCGAGCCAGAACCGGCCCGACGCCGGCGACGTAGGCCAGCAGCGATGGACTTGCCGTATTGAGATCAACGCCCACGGTATTCACGCACGACTCAACCTCCCGATCGAGCGATCTCCGCAGTCGCGCCTGATCGACGTCATGCTGGTACTGTCCGACTCCGATTGACTGCGGATCGATCTTGACCAGTTCCGCCAGCGGATCCTGGAGTCGATGAGCGATGCTGATGGCGCCGCGAATGGTAACGTCCAGGTCCGGGTATTCCTCGACGGCGGCCTCACTGGCGGAATACACGGATGCACCGGCTTCACTGACCAGGACCTTTGTGACCTGCAACTGATGTTTGCGGATGAGGTCCGTGACGAACTTATCTGTCTCACGGGAGGCGGTGCCGTTCCCGATCGCCAGCAGAGTCACCTGATGCCGTCGGATCAGGTCCAGCAGGACTTTGCCCGCCTGATCCGTGTCGCTGCGCGGTGGCGTGGGGTAGATGGTCTCGTGCTGCAGAAATTTCCCGGTCGCATCCACGACCGCGATCTTGCAGCCGGTTCGAAATCCGGGGTCGATCCCCATGGTGACATGGGGACCAGCGGGAGGGGTCAGGAGCAGTTCGCGCAGGTTCCGGGCAAACACGTCGATCGCATCGGCTTCTGCGCGTTCCTTCAGCTGCTGCAGGACGGCGGATTCTGCCGCCGGGTGCAGCAGTCGCTGATAGCTGTCAACCACCGTATTTTCCAGAGCGGTGCGAAACTCGAAGGCCGGATTACTGAGAAAGCGGGCCTTCAGGCGCGCGGCCATGGCGTCATCATCCAGACTCAGTTCAAGTCGCAGAACACCCTCCTCGACACCGCGCTGCATCGCGAGAAAGCGGTGAGCCGGCATGCGGGCGATGCGTTCGCGGCTGTCGTAGAAGCTCTCATATTTGCTGCCGGGTTCGGCTTTTCCCCGCTTGACGGCACTCACCAGTTCACCGCGTTCAGCCTGCTCCAGCAGCCACTTTCGTGCAGCCGCGTCTTCGCTCCACGTTTCCGCGACGATGTCGCAGGCACCCTGCAGTGCGGTCGGCTCATCGGGAACCTCCTTTTGCGGATCCACGAAAGACCGCAGCAGTGCGGTCGCGGCCTGTGGCAGCCGCTGCTGGCGAAGAAGCAGATCGGCCAGCGGCTGCAGTCCGCGCTCGCGCGCAATTGTCGCTCGAGTCCTGCGTCGGGGTTTGAACGGGAGGTAGAGGTCCTCCAGCATCCGACGTTCGGAACACTCCCTGATCTGCTGCTGCAGCGCGGGTGTCAGCCGCCCCTGTTCGTGAATTGTACGCAGAATCGTGGTTTTCCGTTCGCACAGTTCCCGGTGTTTCGCCAGTGCATCCTCAATGCTGCGCAGTTGAATCTCGTCGAGTCCCCGCGTGGCCTCCTTCCGATAACGCGCGATGAACGGAATCGTATTTCCTTCTTCCAGCAGCTGCACGGCGCTCGCAATCTGACCGGTCTCGAGACTGTGTTCCCGGGCGAAGTCCCTGCAGAACGCAGCAGAATCGAAGATAACGGAAGGCAATTCCGAGTTGGCAGCGGAACTCATAGTGTGTTCACAGACAGATGCTGATTTGGATCAGCGAGACGCTCGCCCGCCGGAACAGCTGCTGGTGTCAGGCCTTTTCGGCCGTGAGCACTTTGTACTCGCCGATCTCGTGAATTACCACGTGGCGAAACAGCTGATTCATGCGGGTCACGTGCCAGTCCGTCAGTTTGGTGACCAGGTGAATGCGACCGCGACGCCGCAGCCCATGTCGGGCAGCCTGCAGGAACAATTCGGAGATCCGATAATCCGAGTAATAAGGAGGATTGGTCAGGATCAGATCCCATGACCCGGGCCGCGGCAGGACCGCATCCGACGCGAGGCAGACTTCGAAGCGGTCGATCTGGTTTCGGGCGGCGTTGGCGGCGGTACAGGCCACAGCTCGGGCGTGGCTGTCCATTGCCAGGACGTGTGCCTCGGGAAACATCAGCCCGGCGGCGACGGCAACGGCACCGCTGCCGCAGCCCAGATCGACGATGGCGCGGGGTCGAAACTCGCCAACCGGACCACCAGCCTCGCCGTCCCGTCCATCGCTGTTCAGTCGTGACAGGGAATGAATCAGTGCCCGCGCTCCGCCGTCGATGCGTCGATGACTGAACACACCGGGACGGGTTTCGATGAGTACGACGCGGTCGAGAAACCGAAATCCGCAGGACGCAGTAAAGTCACGGACTCGTTTCAGCGAACCGGTCCGACGGGTCAGGTACAGCACACCGTCCCGCTGATTCCGCACCGTGGCCCTGTCAAAGATCTCAGTCAGTCGCTGGTGCAGCCATTTGTCCCCCGGGTTGTCGGTGGCTGCGATCAGGAGGCCACCGTCCCGCAGCCGCTGGTGCGCGGTCTGCAGGAGTTCCTGAGTCTGTTCGGCAGTTCCCGTGGCGCTGACTGGAATCACCACCGTGTCAAATTCGTGCATCGGCAGATCGGAGGAGCAGACGAGACGAATCCGGGTGTGCAGCGGCCCGACCGTACCTTCCAGGAGCACCTGCGGAACTTCCCCGACCGAGTTTCCGGGCGCCGGTTGACCGGGCGCCGGTTGACCGGGCGCCGGTTCTGCGGGAGCGAGTTTTTTGGCAGCGCTGAGGGCGGCGTCAGTTGCGGGGGGCCGGCACTCGGGATGAAACTCCTGCAGGGTTGTCAGAAAAAAGTGCTCGGGCGTATAGAACGTGAAGTTCAGATCCGGGCGCTGTTCGCGGAGTGCCGAGGCCAGCGTGGTTCCGTGCAGCAGCACCAGCAGGACTTCCGGGCCGACGAGGTCTCCGGCGGCAGCCAGAATCAGCCGGTCGGCGGCGGCCTTGAGGTGGCGCGGTTCTGCGGCATTGCCGGACTTTACGGAATCTGATCGACGCCGGGTTTTCATGGGCAGAAGTCTCGACGGAACAAACGCCCGGCCCGATTAGGACCGGCCAAAAAATAAGTTGAACAAACTCATGAAAACTTCGGCCGCATGAATCCTGTGCCTCGAATTCGGATTCGCTCGATCAGTTCATCAGCTGGCCGATGATTTC
>SYLK01000645.1 GCA_005809115.1 Planctomyces sp.
CCCTTCCGAATTCCAGTCGCCCCGTGTCGCCTTCAGTCGGTTCAGGTTCTGCCACAGCAGTTCTGACGTTCTGATTGCGTAACGGAACAGTACAATCAGTTTTTCGGACACGAGATACCGTCTGGATAAACCTTTCTGGTTAATTGGCTCGTATCAGACGCAGCGCCTGTGACGGAATCCGCCGATGATCGCCGGATCGAAGTCTCCGCCTGTGTTCTGCCCCGACCCCGCGCTGCAGGAACTGCCGGTTCACAATCCGGTCAGGGGGCACCTATTCCGGTCGGGCGGTCTGGCAGAACTTCAGGAATTCTTCTTCCGCCCGGGCCACGTCAGGCGTGGGGCCTGTCAGCTTCAGATAATAGTTCTGCCCTGCCATCGGGATGATCACTCCCGTCATCGACCAGTTCTCTTCTGGTGATCTGCCGAAACCCGGTGTAAACCGTCCCTGCAGCCGTACGATCGTCGCCTGCTCCGCTCCCATGGACAGAACGTCCCGGACGGGTGGTTCCCCGCCACTGAACTGATCTTCCCAGCGGCGCACATTGTCCTCCAGTGAGCCCCCGGTGGCTGACAGCGTGAGCGAGACGTCTGCGCTGATTTCCGGCATTCCGAACTTCGCAGCAATAATCCCCATCTGCATCTGCGACAACGGAAGGGATTTCCAGGCTGTCGGTACAAGGAATTTCATCCCGGCGAACGACTGCATGCCGGATTCTGCACTGGTGTTACCCTGCGTCGCCGGCGTCTCGGCAGGCTGCCCGGCACTCACATCCGGCGACGTCCCGACGCCGTGGGAAGTAACCGATTCCGGCGCCGTGGCGGCTGTTCTGACCGGAGGGGCGGTGGGCGAGCTGCCTTCCTGGCCGCAACCTGCCAGAAACGGCGCGATCAGGCCAGTAAGAAATATCAGGTCACGATGCATAGTAGTCCCCGTGTCAGGCGATGCAGCACTTCAGACTCGCTGATTGCGCTGGCGGAATCTGGCGCTGACACGGTCCAGCAGGTGAAGTTCAGCGGTATTCAGCGCTTCGCGGCCCTGTGAGTGCAGTTTCTCCAGAATGGCATCCAGCTGCTGCTCGTCCCGTTCGCGCTCTGCAGACTCCCGCCGGAGGCGCTCCTCTTCGCGGCGTGATTTCCAGCGATCCAGGATCCCGGTCCGGGCAAAATCATCCTGTTCGACGGATTCTTCCGGCTCGGAGAATTCCGGTAACGAGCGATCGAGACTGGTATACCCTGCTGAAAAATCGTAGCCCAGAAACGACTCGTCCCGCAGCGGGGCCGCCGGACTTGACTGCAGCGACTCATGAATGTGCAGCACCAGGACAAAAGCCGAGAGGGCAACGACTCCGCTGAGGTCAAAAATGAAACCGCCCAGAAGCCCGGACAGACTGGCCACCAGTCCGCATCGCAGCACCAGGTCTCGCACCTCGGCTTCGGAGTATCGCATGGCCAGAAACCAGCGCAACATCCAGCCGCCGTCCATTGGCAGAAATGGCAGCAGATTCACAGCCGCGAGCCAGAAATTGGCAGCGAAAGTCATCCGCAGCACCGTCATGGTCCAGGATTCCGCAGCTTTTCCCGGAACTCGCGGGAGTTCGCTGAAGGCGACAACTCTGTCGCCTTGCGCTGCTGCGGATTCACTCGCCGGCACCGCCGGCCCATCGGATATCTCTCGGGCAACGGCGAACTCAGGCTCAGTCGAATTCAGGGTGAATTCGGCAAAAGGCGACAGCAGAGGTGTGAGTTCTCCGGCTGCATGCAGAGGAACAGCACAACCCAGAGCAACCAGCAAACTGGCCAGTGGCCCGGCAAGGGCCACCAGAGCCGCCGACCAGGGTCCCTGTCCCGGACGCGCCGGCAAAAGTCCGCCCAGAGGCCACAGGATCACGTCCTCCAGGTCGCCACCGGTCGCGCGGGCAATCAGCAGATGCGCGATCTCGTGCAGCAAAACCGAATACAGCACAACAAGTCCCGCCAGCGCACCGTACGAGACGCTCTGCAGTCGCCACATCAGGGCAATCAACAGCACCGGCATCAGAAAGCTCAGCCTGAACCGAGCCCCCAGCCAGTGTCCCATTGGGAACGATACCGTGATGATGCTGTCTGCCGAATGCATAAACTGATTGTAGGCACAGAATCACCGCTGAGAAAACAGCGGAAGCCTTTTTTTGACGGGATTCGCCGTGATTTCTGGCACCCCCCGGAATCGGTGGGTTTGACGACTGGCGGGTGTCAACTACCATGGGCGCCCGGATCCCCCCACGAAAATGGCCACAGGCGGCCCATCTGACCATCGATCCCCGGAGAGCAATACAATGGATCAGGAAGAAATCCTGCTGGACGCAGAGGAACGCATGGAAAAAGCTGTCTCCGTGCTGACAAACGCTCTGAAGGGCATCCGCACAGGACGCGCCAACGCCGGACTGGTGGACTCCATCCGCGTGGAATATTACGGCTCCCCGACACCACTCCGGCAGATTGCCAATATCAGCGTGCCGGAGCCGCAGCAGATTCTGATCCGCCCCTTTGACAGCAGCTGTCTGGATGCGATCGCCAAAGGTATCACGGCCAGTGACCTGGGAATGGCGCCCAACAACGACGGACGCGTCATCCGACTCAATGTTCCGCCGCTTTCCACCGAACGCCGCAAACAGCTCACCGGACGGGTCAAGGATCTGGCAGAAGAGGCCCGCGTCGCCATTCGCAATATCCGCCGGGATGCCAACAAACATGCGGATCAGTCCGAAAAGGACAAACTGATGTCCGAAGACGACCGCGATGCCACCCGCGAACAGATTCAGGAACTGACCAGAAAGTACGAAAACACCGTCAACGACAAGGCCGCCGCCAAAGAAAAAGAGGTCATGGACAACTGAGCGACCACGGCCCTGCCGGCCTCGTCGGGGCTCCCCACCCGGCACGGTGAAGCCTTTTCATCCGAATTATCCTCCAGCAGAAGAACTCCGCGTCCGTGGTCCACCGAGTGTTCGCAGAAGACCTGTCAGGGACACATGCGACCGTCGAAGGGCTTGAAGCCCACCATCTTCTGCACGTCCTGCGCCTGAAAGAAGGCGACCAAGTGCAGCTGTTCGACGGACAAGGCACCGTCACGGTCGGCACCATCCTGTCGCGAACCAGAAAATCGGCAC
>SYLK01000646.1 GCA_005809115.1 Planctomyces sp.
CCGCGACGGGATTCGCAGTATCAGTCGCGCCACCTCGACCGACTTTCTGACCTGGACCGAAGCGGAGGAAATGGACTACGGCGCGACACCCCGCGAGCACCTGTATACGAATCAGACGGTTCCGTATGAGCGAGCTCCGCACCTGTACCTTTCATTCCCCATGCGATTCCTGCCAGGGCGCAGCCCGCTGAGCGACGCTGAATTCAGCCAGCTGCGGATTCACCCGAGCTATCTGCCTTATGCCCGTCAGGAATGTTCGGATGGCGTCTTTCTGACTTCCCGTGGAGGTCGAGTTTACGATCGGACATTCATGGAGGCCTTCGTGCGACCGGGACTTGATCCGGGCAACTGGGTTTCCCGCACGATGATGGCCGCCCTCGGAATCGTGACCACCGGAAAGAACGAAATGTCGCTGTATTATCATCAGCATGATGGCCAGTACTCATTTCACCTCCGACGCTACGTCCTGCGGACGGACGGGTTTGCCTCGGTCAGCGCCCCGGCTGAAGGCGGAGAACTGCTCACAAAGCCCCTGCGTTTTTCGGGCAGTCAACTGTCTGTCAATTTTGCCACTTCAGCCGCCGGAAGTCTGCGGCTGGAGGTTCAGGACGAAAGCGGCCGCCCTGTTCCCGGTTATTCCCTCGAAGATGCGGTTGAACAGTTCGGGGACGAGACAGCGCGCGTGGTGACATGGAAGCACGGGGCTGACGTCAGTCGCCTCAGCGGTCGCGCTGTGCGACTGCGCTTCGTCCTTTCCGACGCGGACCTGTACTCGCTGCAGTTTCAGACTCCGGCTTCCCCGTAACACGCCGATTCGTTTCGCGCGGGCGCATTTGCATCCTGCTGGTTTCCGGCGAGCGGCTCGGGCCGAACAACACCTCACGGCGGCATTGCGATCATGCTGATCGATAGTGAAGACCCGATGGCTGACATCGAGAGGACCTGGAAACATCTCGTAGCTCGTGATGGCATGGCTTCAGAGCGTTCGACGCACCGTCTGAGTCTCAGTGATTTCCCGGCGCGCATCGGATTTCCCGCGGCATGATTGGCTGGTGTTGAAGCGCCCCGTGGCATAAAGTCTGACAATTCACAAGCACTCCCGTTTCGAGGCCATCCCATGACGATCTTTCGGTTTTGCTCCGCTCCGTTTCTGCTGGCTCTGGCTGGCGCTGTGGCTGTTCAGGCGACCTCGGCGGGATTCCTGCCCCGCATCCTGGTTCCACTCAGCCCGACCCGAAGTCTGCTGGCAGCGGAGCCGGTGTCCGACGACATCCGGGAGATCGGAACGCGGCGTGAGCTGTTCGTCGATGACGCGATGATTGAGTCGCTGGACGCGGCAGAGCTGCGTATGCACCATCCCGTCCGCCGGAATGTGATCCTCGAGATTGACCAGCCCTGGGAAAAGCTCTGGCAGCCCGACTCCCCGCTCCGCAAGTCACTGGGTATTGCCGATGCGGAAAAGATGGACCCGACCGTGTTCGGTTACTCCACCGTGTTGCGCGACGGCGACCTGTATCGACTGTATTACTCCTGGGACCGTGATGCCCTGCCGTCGCTGACGGGTTACGCCGAGAGTCGTGACGGAATCAGCTGGACCAAGCCGAAACTCGGCCTTGTTGAGTTTGCCGGGTCGCGGGACAACAATCTGATCTGGACTGACGGCCACCTGTTTGATTTTACGCCATTCGTGGACCGCAATCCTCGCTGCCGCCCGGATCAGAAATACAAGACGATTGCCGGCGGCCCTCCGATCGCTTTGGTTTCGGCTGACGGGCTCCGCTGGCACAAGCTGCAACAGGAACCTGTCCTGACTGACGGAGCCTTTGATTCGCAGAACATTGCCTTCTGGGATCATGAGCGGCAGAAGTACGTGGCCTGGTACCGTGACAACATCAATGGTGTCAGGATGATCAAGTATGCCACATCCGACGATTTTATCCACTGGACGAAGGGCGAGCTGCTGGATTACGGCGACGTGGCGGTCGAACAATTCTACACCAATGCCATCGCGCAGTACGCCCCGGCGCCTCATCTGTACGTCGGTCTGCCCATGCGATTTCTGCCGAGTCGTCATCCGGTGGCGGAACACGCCTATCCGGGTGTGTCGGACGTCGTGCTGATGACAAGTCGCGACGGTCTGCACTGGGACCGCCCATTCCGACAGGCGTTTATTCGCCCGGGCACGGACCGCGAGAACTGGACGGATCGCAATTTTCTGGTGACGTGGGGAATGGTTCAGACGTCACCGGAAGAAACGTCGCTCTACTGGGTTGAACACTACCGCCACCCGACGAACCGGATTGTTCGCGGGACGATCCGTACTGACGGATTCGCGTCGCTGCATGCGGGTTACGCCGATGGCACAGCGCTGACTCGGCCCCTGATCTTCTCAGGCCGGAGGCTGCTGCTCAATTACTCGACGTCTGCGGCCGGCAGTGTTCGGGTGGAACTGCTGACGGCGGCCGGTGAACCGATTGCCGGATTTTCGGGCACGCACGCCGGAGAGCTTTTTGGCGACAGGATCTCCGGTGAGTACCGCTGGAAGTCGGACTCTGACCTGTCCTCGCTGGCGTGGCAGCTCGTGCGGTTGCGATTCCATCTGAAGGACGCCGACATCTTTGCCTTCCAGTTTGTCCCCTGAACTGCCGCGGCGAGTCACCCGACCACGCAGATGATTCCCGAATCCAACCTCCGGATGCGTTGTCGCGGACATGGCTGACTGCGTAGAATCGCGCCTGTTCACGCACTTCAGAGACCGAGTACGACGGTCGGCCGAGCACTGCTCATGCAGCGCGCGGGGCTTCGCGAGAGCGGGCAGGAGGGTCGCGCCGCGTTGGCGGAGACCGCTGCAGGGATTCGGTGGGGGCAGAGGAGGAACTCAGATGGTTCCGGCAAGAACAGTTTTGCTGCTGGCAGTGGCAGGCATCGAGATCCTTCTGGCAGGCTGTCAGAAAACGGAAACTCCGGGGAAATCGGAATTCAGGGCAACGCCTGTGGACTCGGGACCGAGCGTCGATGCGGACGGAAGTTCGCAGGCTCCTCGTCGGATACTCAGTCGAGAAGAACTGTTGAGAGCCGTGGAGCTGCGCAACCGCGGAATCGGTCACCTTGAGAACAAGGAGTGGCAACAGGCCGAAGCCGCACTGAGCGAGCTGGCGAGACTGATGCCGGACAACCGCCTGGCCGTGAGAAACCTGGCCATCTCCCGCGTTCTGCGACTCCTCGATCCGAGGGAACCGGAATTCAATCGGTCCAAAGACCCGGCAGCCTATGCGGGAGGACTGGCTGCGGCTCAGGATGCCATCCAGAAGCTGCGTGCCGCGTCACCCGACGATCAGGCACTGTGTGATCAGCTCGACGGGCGGCTGAGGGTCGGTGATGATTCGACCGAAAAGCCGAGCATGACGGACGGACTGAAACTGTTGCGCCAGGCGGCTGTCGCCAGTGGTGACCAGCCGGAGTACTGGTTCGCCGTCGCCATGGCGATGGATGGTCATCGCGACTACGGCGATTCAGCCGAACTGCTGCGGGTCCTGAACAAAGTCCATTCGCTGGTGCCGCAGAACCTGTTCGCACTGCAGAAACTGATTGAGCGACAGAGCCTGGCCCTGAATTCGACGGATGCGGAAGTCCGACATGAAGCGCTGCAGCTGGCAGAGACGCTGCAGGATGCACGAAAACTGATCGCGCCACTGAATGAATCAATCCGAAGGCAGCGTCGGGTCAATCTGGTCGAAACAATCGACAAGGCCCTGATCGCATACGATGGATCGAATCCGGCATCGCTGATGGGACCGGCAATGATGACGAAGAACCTGCTGCTGCCGGAGATCGCAACACAGATTGACGGACGTCGGATTGATCGCCATCTGCTGGACTATCTGCTGCTGGAATTTGATCCTGCCATGCAGCAGCAGTTGCAGGCAGCCCGGGTGACTGCTGACCCCGCCGCAACCGTGCTGAAACCTTTTGTCCCGGGAACAGGTCTCCCACCGGTCTCCGGAGCGACGCAGGTGGAATCACTGGATCTGGACCTGGATGGCAACGACGACCTGGTCCTGGCTTGTGGCGGGCTGATTCAGGTCTACAGTCGAGGAATTGAACCGGCGTCCGACTGGAAGCTGCTGCTGGAGTCATCGGCGGATGCAGGGCCTTTTACGCACTTTCTGCTGGCGGATATCGATCGCGACAATGACCGGGCCATTTCGGATCTGCGTACCCCGGTCACTTTGCTCGATCGGGATGGGGACCGCCGAGTGGTCAAGGATCCCGCCGGCCAGCGTCGCTGGTTTGATACCGATGCGGACGTGATCGCCTGGAGTGAAGCAGGGCTGTCGATCGTGCGAAATAACGCCGCGGCAGATGGCAGTCGGAAGCTGGAACTGATTCCTCAGCAATGGTCGCTGACGGGGATCCGGACCGTGGCCGCTGCCGACCTGGAAGCGGATGGTGACCTGGATCTGATAGTGGCCACGAACGACGGTCTCAAGCTGCTGCTAAATCTGGACGGATCCGGATTCGAACTGATCGCCGACGGGCTGGAAGCGCCGCCGGAACCCCTCGATGCACTCGCCATCGGTGACTGGAACCGTGATGTGGCAATGGACGTGGTCGGAGTCTCGGCGACCGGCAGCTGCGGATTTCTGGAGAACCTGCTGCACAGCCGGTTTCGCTGGGTCACGGGCCAGGATGGTCTGGAGCATGTGAGCCACGCCACGTCTGCCAGGATCGGCGACTTTGACGGAAATCTCAGCTGGGATCTGCTGACCGGGGGCGAGCATGGTCTGCAGATTGGCTTCACCGAGGCC
>SYLK01000647.1 GCA_005809115.1 Planctomyces sp.
ACAAGGTCAAGCCCTGCCTTTTCCGTAACGCTCACGACCATAGCTCTTGACCACAGCCGCTTACGGTGGTTTGCAGCCTGCCTCCGCAGGCCGGCTGCGAGGGACCTACCCTCATCTCACGCACACATTGCCTGGCGCACGATCGTCGGCGTATCGGGTGTACCGGGCACCGGCCCACTGGGCGAGCCCTGTCAGACGACGGTCCAGCCTCCAGGCGCAGAGGTTGGCAAGGGCGGGCGACGTCGGTGCGCCCTGCGGGAGATGTGGAGGGTGATAGAGCCGTTCCGACAGCCAGCGGCCGTGGAAATCCAGGGGATCCGGCCAGGTCTGCCATACGTCAGCCGGTGTCCTGTGCGTACAGAGCGCGGTCAGTGTTTCTGCGACTTCTTCGGCGTAGCCAAATGACATCAGCATCCTGGTGAGCCTGCCTGGCCGGATTGACGGGAAGAATTCCTGCAGGTCAAGCCGGAGCACGACCGCCTGACCCACGTGGGGTTCACCGTGCGACCGGATTGAGCGTCCACGCCGAAAACCATGCGCCGCATCGTGGTGAGGAATCCTCTCGAATACGTTGCGCAGAAGTCGCCGCTGTATCTCACGAAGCCGCGATTTCGGGCTCTCGATCAGTCGGCAGCCTCGTTTTCGTTTTCTCAGCCACCGGCAGGAAGCGGGAGGAATGTGAAGAACGCGTTCGGTATGGTCTCGACGCGTGCTGGCCGTTCGCAACGGACGCGGCGGATTGATGCGCCGGGGTTGCTCATCCTCGGAGGATTCGCCGTTTCCCCCTTGATCGCCTCTGCGGGCTGCGCCCCGATGGCCTGCACATCAGGCGAGCGGGGGATGTCAATCCCCTGATCTTTTGCGCATAACGAGAACATCAGGGCACTTGCGTACCCCGCTCGCCAGTCACAATTCTTAAGTGGAGTCTTGGTACCATATACCTTTCTTATGCAAGCCGACTCAGGGGTCAATCAGCGGCATTCCGCGGACTGCGATTGCCGTCCCGAGTCGGCACCGTAGCCACACAGTTGTGATCCCGCCGGCACGAGCCCGACGGAAATCGCGGCGCGAGTTGATGGGGCATGGGTGGCCGACGGCGTCCCGAGCCGGACAGCCCCCGGGAAAATGCGCCTGTCCGCCGACTTGGCCGTCAACGGTTTCTGTTTCCTTAGCAATTCGGGACATCTGCGGGTATGCTGCGAAAGTCAATGTCACGGTATTGCGAAATTCGATCGCGGAACCGTATCGTGATCGTGAAGCGGACTTTCGTACACATGCCGAAAAATCGCCTGAAACTACCACATCGCCCGACGACTTTGGCTGTCCTCCGGGCGGCGGCCGTCCTGCTGGTCACCTGTCTCGCGCTGGCCACCCGCGCGCACGGGGCCGACTGGCCGCAATGGCTGGGTCCGGAACGAAACGGTGTCTCGACGGAGACGATCGCGCCGTGGAAGGAATTCCCGGCGGCGACGTGGCAACGGGACACCGCAGGCGGGTTCAGCGTACCGGTCGTCGCCGATGGTCTGCTGTTCGTGCATGCCGCCGTGCCCGATCGCGACGAAGAAGACGTGATTGCGATCGATGCCAGGACCGGCAGCGATCTCTGGCATGAGATTTCGCCGCGGGCTCCGTACAGCAGTCAACTGGGAGTCGGGCCGCGAGCCACGCCGAGTGTCGTGAACGGACGCCTCTATACTACGGGAATCACCGGGGTGATTTCGTGTTACGAAGCCCGAACCGGTGTGCGGCTGTGGCAGAGGAATCCCTGGGAGGATCTCGGGGTGCCGCGACCGGATTTCGGAGTCTGCGCTTCGCCGGTGGTGGTCGACGGGAAGCTGATCGTGGCTGTCGGCGGGGAGGGTGCCAGCATTGTGGCGCTTGATGCAGACACCGGAGAACTGTCCTGGAAGGCGCTGGATGAACCGGCCGGAGCGGCATCACCGATCGTCGTGACCCGGGGCGAAGGGACGGAGCGGCGGAATGAGATTGTGGCTCAGACGACTCTGCGGCTGGTGGGACTGGCACCGCAGGACGGAACGATCCGCTGGGAGCATCCGCTGGTGTTTCAGCCGAGTGGCGTGTCTCCCACTTCGCTCGCCGTCGGCAGTCGACTCGTGTGTTCCACTCAGGATACCGGAACTTTGACGCTCCGGATTCCGGACGACACACCTGCCGCGACTCCGGCGCTCGAGTGGTGGAAACAGGATTTGTCGAGTTATTTTTCGACAGGTACCGTGGACAGCCGGGGGCGAGTGTATCTTGTGACGAACCAGATCATGCCGCTGCCGCGCGCCGATATTCGCTGCCTGGACGTCGCATCGGGCGAACAGCGCTGGGTTCAGGCAGGGGCTGGCTATTTTCACGTGGGCATGATTCTGCTGTCAGACGGCCGGCTGCTGACGCTCAATGATGCCGGTACGCTGGTGCTGGCGGAACCGACGGACACGGAGTCTGTTGAGCTGGCGCGAGCGAAGGTCTGTGGCGGCACGTTTTGTAACCCCGTCCTTGCTGACGGGCGGCTGTATGTCCGTGACGGAAAGGGAGTGACATGCTTCACTCCTGGTCAGGTACCATGAGAATTGAGGCGATCGCCGCAAGACTGGGTCAGGTGCTGTTGTTCGCTGCGATGCTGGTCGCGGTGCCGGGACCTGTGCCGTCCGCCGATCACGCTGGCGCCGCAGATCCGACCGGTGCCTTAGATCCGGCGGGCACCGCAGATCCGGCAGCACTGGCACGGATTCTGGATCGGCACCTGCAGCAGCGATTCGATGCCGATTCGATACGGCCGGCCCCTTGTGCGGATGACGCCGAATTCTTCCGCCGGCTGAGCGTGGACCTGATCGGCCGCATCCCCACGGCAGATGCTGCCGCTGCCTTTATCGGAGATTCGTCTGTCGGGAAACGTGAGGCGGCCATCGATCGTCTGCTGGCGAGTCCGGAACACGCGGCGCACTTTGCCAGTACGTGGAGATCCCTGCTGCTTCCGGAAGCAGAGACAGACCGACAGATCCGCTATTTCGTGCCGGGATTCGAGGCCTGGCTGCGAAGACGACGCGAGGAAAACAGCGGTTTCGATGTGTTTGTGGATGATCTGCTGACTGTTCAGATCACGGGCACGGATGCGCGACCGCAGCTGGTGCTGAAGAACCTTCGAACGGAAAATCCGCTCGCGTTCATCGCGGCCCGGGAAGCGGATCCGGGAAAACTTGCGGCGACCGTCACGCGACTGTTTCTCGGTGTCCGGCTGGAATGTGCTCAGTGTCACAACCACCCGTTCGACAAATGGACTCAGGATCAGTTCTGGAATCAGGCGGCTTTCTTTGCGGGCATTCAGCGAAAAGGACGAGGACCATTTGCGCCGCTGCTGGAGCGACCTGACAGCCGGGCCATCGCACTGATGAACGACGAGTCGAAGATGGTGCCAGTGGTGTATCTGGACGGCAGTGAACCTGCGGCCCGGGATGGCGAACTTCCGCGGAAGGCGCTGTCCCGCTGGATCACGGCGCCGGAAAATCCCTACTTTTCCCGGGCTGCGGTCAACCGAGTCTGGGGCCAGCTGATGGGGCACGGGCTGGTGGAGCCTGTGGACGACTTTCAGGATTCCAGTCCGCCGTATCATCCGGAACTTCTCCAGGTTCTGGCGGCAGCGTTCACCGAATCGCACTACGATCTCACGCATCTGTACCGAGCTGTCTGTCGCACGGAGGCCTATCAGCGGACGAGCCGCCAGACCGATCCTTCACAGGCGGAACCGTTCCGGTTCGCGCGGATGCTGGTGAAACCGATGTCGGGCGAGCAGTTCTACGACAGCCTGTCACTGGCGCTGCGTCAGGACCAGTCGATGGACAGTCATGCCCTGATGCGGAGCGAAGACCCGACACGCCAGAGATTTCTGGATGCGTTCGGAGGACAGGGTGACCAGCGCAACCCCGAGACATCTGTCCTGCAGGCCCTGACGCTGATGAACGGTTCGATTGTCGCTGAAGCAACGAATCCGGAAACCAGCAGCCTGCTGCAGGTGCTCGATCCGGGACGCGGCGTGGAGACGGCACAGGCGGTGGAAGCACTGTACCTGCGATCGCTCAGCCGCTTCCCGACCGAGGCGGAACGGACGCGCCTGCAACAGGTGATTCGCCGGGACGCCGAAGAAAGCACAGAGCTGGGTCTGGGCGACATTCTGTGGATGCTGCTCAACAGTGCCGAGTTTCGCTGGAATCATTGAACTGAGATCTGACGGACACGATCAGGAGCTGCTGATGGCACGACGATTTCCCTTCGATCGACTGCTCCGCCGCCGATCGTGGCTGCTGGGTTCCGCACTGGCCGGCGTCGCGGCGTCGGGACTGCTGAGGGCGCTTGCCGCCGAAGCCGGCCCCACAAGGCCGAAGCGATCCTGTCTGATTCTCTGGATGGATGGCGGACCGAGCCAGACAGACACGTTTGACATGAAACACGGACATGCGAACGGCGGTCCCTTCAGACCGATCGACACGAGCGCACCGGGCGTACAGATCTGCGAACACCTGCCGGAAACTGCCCGGTGGATGCACACCATGTCGGTGATCCGTTCGATGAGTACCCGCGAGGGGGATCACGGCAGGGCCACGGTGGACCTGAGGACGGGCTATCGGCCGGACGGACCGATTCAGTATCCGGTCCTTGGCTCGCTGGTCGCCCACGAGTGCGGCCCGCAGGCGGGTGCGCTTCCGAACTATGTCAGCATTCTCACGCGCGGCCTGTTCCGCCCCGGTATTCCTCCGGCCGGATTTCTGGGCACGGAATTTTCGCCGCTGCTGGTGGGCAGCGGCAGCGACACGGATGAGCGGCTGACGGTGGAAAATCTGTCGCTGGCCGATGGTGTCGCGGACGGCCAGGCCCGAAATCGTCTGGAACTGCTGCAGGAGATGGAGCGTCCGTTTCTTGAAGCGCGCCCCGGAATGGCCGTCGCCGGGCACCGCACCGCCTACAGCCGCGGCATGCGGCTGATGAGCCCTGCGGCAGCCGAGGTATTCGACCTTGATCAGGAAACTCCGGAGACGCATGCCCGCTACGGCACGTCGCGTTTTGGTCAGGGCTGTCTGCTCGCACGACGACTGCTGCAGCACGACGTGCCGTTCGTGGAAGTGTCCCTGGGCGGGTGGGACACTCATGCGGACAACTTCGCATCCGTCCGGAGGCTGTGCGAAACGCTGGACCGTCCCTGGGCTGCCCTGCTGCAGGACCTGCAGGAAACGGGCCTGCTGGAATCGACTCTGATTGTGTGGATGGGGGAATTCGGACGTACGCCGGCGATCAATCCGCAGACCGGACGCGACCACTATCCCGCGGCCTGGAGTGCCGTTCTGGGCGGCTGTGTCCGGGGTG
>SYLK01000648.1 GCA_005809115.1 Planctomyces sp.
GATGCAGGAAATGCCCCAGCCGCGGACAACTCGACTGCTGATCCGCGGACAGTACGATCAGCCGGGTGAAGCGGTCCTGCCGGGGATTCCATCGGCAATTGCCCCGTGGCCGGCCGAGGCACCGCGGAATCGGCTGGGTCTTGCCGCCTGGCTAATCAACGACGCCAATCCGCTCACCGCAAGGGTGGCCGTGAATCGGCTGTGGCAGCAGTGCTTCGGCGAAGGACTGGTCAGAACGATGAACGACTTCGGGACCCAGGGGGAGACGCCGACACATCCGGAACTGCTGGACTGGCTGGCGATCACGTTCCGAGAGAGCGGCTGGGACGTGAAGGCCACGCTGCGGATGATTGTCCACTCGCGGACGTATCGTCAGGAGTCGCGATTCCGCACGGAGAAAGATGCCTTGTTCGATCCGCAGAACCGACTGCTCGCGCGAGGCCCCCGCTTTCGGATGTCGGCGGAAATGATCCGGGATCAGGCGCTGGCGGCCGCCGGCCTGCTGCAGCGGGAGATCGGCGGCCCGAGCGTCAAACCGTATCAGCCACCGGGACTCTGGGAAGAAGTCTCCTACAACGCCGAAGACACCTATGTCCCGGACGTCGACGGCGGACTGTGGCGGCGCAGCCTGTACACCTGGCTGAAGCGCCAGGCTCCTCCACCGCCGTTTCTGGCGTTCGATGGAACGACGCGGGAAAAATGCACGATCCAGCGGGCGCGGACAAACACTCCCCTGCAGTCACTGATTCTGCTGAACGATCCGACGTTCGTTGAGGCGGCCCGAGTCCTGGCGTCGGAGCTGCTGCAGACGGAATCTGACGAACCGCAGCGACGCATCACCATGTTTCGCCGCATCCTGTCGAGAAGTCCGGATGATCCGGAACTCCGTCTGCTCACCGATCTGCTGCAGCGCCAGCGGCAGCGATTCCGGGAATCACCGGAGGATGCGGAATTGCTGGTGACCACAGGAGCATCGGCACGCGATCACCAGACGGACGCGGGAGAACTCGCGGCCTGGACGGTCCTCGCACACACGCTGTTCAATCTGGATGAGGCGATCACGCGCAGATGACTCACGCATTCACTCGTCGGGACGTTTTCGGCCAGGCCGGTCTGGGCCTGGGGACCTTCGCACTGGCCTCGCTGCTGGAAGCCTCCACCTCCGCATCGGCAACCGGACCGGCCACGACACGCGCCGCAGCGCCCGCATCGGTGCCCGCACCGGCGCCCGCAGTCCCCGCCACGCACTTTCCGGCGAAAGCGAAGCGAATCATCTCGCTGTTCATGCACGGAGGCCCGTCACAGCTGGACTTATTTGACCACAAACCGGGTCTCCGGGAGCGACATGGACAGGAACTGCCGACGTCCGTTCGGGGCGATCAGCGACTGACGGGGATGACGAGCGGACAAACGTCGTTTCCCGTGACGTCCTCGCGGTTTTCCTTCTCCCGCCGCGGACAGAGCGGTGCCTGGGTCAGTGAACTCCTCCCGCAGACGGCCCGCATTGTCGATGAACTCTGCATCGTGCCTTCCATGCATACGGAAGCGATCAATCATGACCCCGCCGTGACGCTGCTGCAGACCGGGCATCAGCTGCCGGGGCGCCCCAGTTTCGGCGCCTGGGCCAGCTACGGACTGGGAAGTGAAAACAGCAGCCTTCCGGCGTTTGTCGTGCTGCTTTCCCGCGGCAGTGCGGCACGACCGGCCGATCCGCTGTATGCGCGCCTGTGGGGATCGGGCTTTCTGCCATCCGGCCATCAGGGAGTCGCCTTGCGCCCGGGCCGGGATCCGGTGCTGTATCTGTCGAATTCCCCGGGCATGGACCGGGCTTCGCGGAGAGATCAGCTGGACGTCATTGCGGCGATGAACAGAAGGCAGGCGGAGATCCAGCGGGATCCGGAAATCGCAGCGAGGATCCTGCAGTATGAGATGGCATTCCGCATGCAGAGTTCCGTGCCGGACCTGGTCGATCTGAGGGACGAAACACAAGCGACGCTGGATGCCTATGGGCCCTCCGTCAGCGAGCCGGGTACCTTCGCCCGGCATTGCCTGCTGGCTCGCCGAATGGCGGAAAGCGGGATTCGGTTTATTCAGCTTTATCATCGGGGATGGGATCAGCATTACAATCTGCCCAGTGACCTGAGACTGCAGTGCCGCGACGTTGATCAGCCCGCGGCTGCCCTGATCCGGGATCTGCGACAGCGCGGGCTGCTGGACGACACGCTGGTTGTCTGGGGCGGCGAGTTTGGTCGCACGACGTACAGTCAGGGGAAGCTGGAACCGGCCAATTACGGTCGCGACCATCACGGCCGATGCTTCACGATCTGGCTGGCCGGGGGCGGCATCAGACCCGGAGTGGTGCACGGGCAGACCGATGAGTTCTGTTACAACGTTGTGCGCGATCCGGTGCATGTGCACGATCTGAATGCGACACTGCTGCACCTGCTGGGAATCGACCACACGAAACTGACCTATCGCTCTCAGGGCCGCGACTTCCGCCTGACGGACGTTCACGGATCCGTGGTTCACGACATTCTTGCCTGACACCTTTTGTCATGCCAGTCGAGCAGGACCAGCGGATTTCCGTGGATTGCCAGGTACCCTGCCAGTCCCTCCGGAACAGACGTGAGTCTTGCCAGATCATTGACAGGCTGCGTCCGAAAAAAGGCATCCGTTTCGCTGTCGGCCGCCACGGACAGGAGTTGCTCGATCTGCACAGCGCTGTCAGTGACTTTGATGGAGAGCGCCATGGAAGTGGAATCCGTCACTCCCTGCAGCAGAAACTTTCCGGCATCGCGATAAATGTCGAACACATATTCCATGTCCAGCCCCGGGCTGGCATTTCTGAGTTGCTGAGCCATGATCTGGATCAGCCCCTCCAGCCGCCCCTCGGCAGAAGCCAGCTCCTCTGCAAAAACCTCCTTCAGCACCGCGGCGTTGACCACGACGCCGAGGTGACCTGACATCAGGGCCGATGTGGTGCGTTCATCGATTCTCCCCCCGATGGATTCCGCAGCGCCGCTGAAACACTGCTCAAACTCGTCGCGGTACCGGTCTTCCCGGGAACAGGCCAGCCAGTCGTCGTTCTCGACGAACTCATATTCCGGTCCCATCGCTTGTTTGACCTCTGCGACGTCGGTGGCGGGAAGCAGCAGCACGTTTTCCGGGGGACCCATGCCATCGACGAAGACCGCAAAATACCAGTCTCGCGACTGGTCAACCCCTGCCCGTGTCGGGTTCGAGAGCATCTGTCCCAGGGCAGACGGCAGCTGCGCTCCTGCCAGATCGCCGATTCC
>SYLK01000649.1 GCA_005809115.1 Planctomyces sp.
ATGATGAGTATGACACCTTTGGCACCTTCGGTGACCTCGTTCGTTATATTGACGGTTGCGGATGTGGCAAGCCGGAGTAGCATTTCGAAATCGCGCTCTAACTAATCAGCCGGAACAGGCACATGCCGCTCAGACAAATCGTTGTCATCACTCTGTGCGGGATTCTCTGCTGGGTTGCGGCCGCGCTGCCTGGCTTTTCCGATCTGACGGGACCAGCACAGACGGCATCTGCACCCGGCTCTGCGGAGACTCCGTCGCATCGGATTCTGCCGCTGCCGGACTCAGGATCGATCGACTTTTCCCAGCAACTGCGACTTCTGCAGCAGCTGCAGTCGCTGTTTTCGCCCACGTCCGACGAGACGAATCGCCTCCCCGCTCTCAGCCCCGAACACCTGAAGCAGATGCAGGCGCTCCTGAAGGGACTCGGCGGTCCTCAGCCGAACACACCAGACCTGGATCGCGGTGCCGCTCCACAGCTGCCGGATCCGCCACCTGGCGATACCGGATCGCATCTTCAAATGCGCCGGCTGATGGAGCGCTTGATGCGCAACCGAGTCCAGCCGCGATCTGACGAGACGCCCCGGGAGCAGACAGGTCCGCCGACGCCAGCTCGTTCGGGAGCGAATCCTGATCGGCCGGATAACCCTGATCGGCTCGATCATTCCGAGAAGCCCGGCGCGAGCCTCGCGGTTCCGCCCGGGACTTCACAACCGCGGTCCCCGGGGTCCGCTCGACAGCTGCCGCCTCAGAAGCCGAACTCTGCAGCGCGGGGTCGTGCAGCGAAGTCGGGAGATCAGCGACCAGTCGACGTGAAGCCCGACTCGCCAGCGTTTTTGCCAGACGATCCTGGATCAACGGTTTCTGGCCAGGAGGATCCAGCAAACGGGCGAGGGCTGCCGGCCGATAACGATCGGTCGACCGGCTCGGGACCCCTGCGTCCCCGCATCCGCAGATCTTCGCCTGTCCCGCGACCGTCGCCGCGACCGTCCGCTGTTCGCCAGTCGAAGGCCGCGGTACCAGCTCGCCCTGATTCGGAGATGACACCCGAGGACGTCCAGTCAGAACTTCAGCGAAATGGGTTTGGACGCACAATTGAGCGGATCGTGGATCAGGCGCGCAGAAAAAGTCAGACGGGGCCTGACCGCCGCAGCGTGGCATCTGCCGCTGCGGAAAAAGAAGACAGCCCGGCGAGTCTTGCCGATGGCATGCGCAGTGCCATCGTCCGTGCGATCGACGATGTCCGCGAAAACGTATCGAAGGCTGATGAACATTCCGAATCCCCCGCCGCAGCGGGATCGACGGCATCAAAGGCAGGCTTGACCGGTCGCGGGGGACAGTCGGAGGTCGCCGGAGCTGCACCGCAGAGGAACGCGGGGGGCCAGCGTCTGCCACCGCGCGTGGAATCCGGGTCCTCACAGAGACCTGGACCGGGACTGGAATCGCCCGACGAAAGCGCCGCAGGAACGACGGCCGGACGCAAAGCCGGCGAATGGTTCTCTTCGCTCCTCCGAGCAGTGGAACCACCCGCGACCGACGTCCCCACTGAACCAGACGGCATCACGAAGAGTGATTCGCCGATGTCATTGGACAGCCCTTCCTCCACCGCTGCCGCTGAAGGCGATGCCGTCGTCCAACTGACGGCGTGGAAACTTCTGGTGGTGCTGATTGCTGTGGCAGCGCTGTTCCGGCTGCAGCGATATTTCCGTCGCCACAGGTCAGGGACCGCTGCCGGTTTCAGTCAGAAAGCGCGTCAGATTCAGGCGGGCGAGATTCGTTCGCGAGGTGATCTTGTGGAAGCGTTTCACAGGTTCGCCTCCAGTTGTACCGGGCTGACGCGTGAGTGGTGGACGCACCGCGAGTTTGTCCGGCGGATTGCGGCGGTCTCTCCGGCCACCGCAACGGCGGTCGGCGAGCTGGCGGACGTCTATGAGCAGGCGAGGTATCTTCCGGGGCACGTTCAGCTGACGAACGATCAGATGGCGCAGGCGCGTGCAGCGCTTGTCCGCTGTCAGACTGTGACCACTGAGGCGGGCCCGTGAGATTCTGTGTCGGAATTCTGTTCACTCTGTGTTCGGCGGTGGCGATGGCGCAGGAGCCTTCCGCGACCGGGGAAGATCCGCAATGGCACTTCGGGTTTGAGCTGTTCCAGATGCTGCTGGAGGAGCGTGGCCTGTCGACGGAATCATCCCTGGAGGCGGCTCTGGCTGCACCGGGTGAGTCCGTGATTGTCATGATCGGTGACCTCAGCAGGATTTCGCAGGGTACGTGGTTCGGCCTGCGTCGTTTTGCGGAACAGGGCGGTCTCGTTCTGCTCGCATCCGATGGTCCTCGCGACGTGGGAGGATTTCAGGCCGGACCGGTCACGTCGAATGTGGCCGCGGATCGCTATCAGGGGTTCTCAGACTGCCTGCGAATCCGGAATATCAGCCCGTCCCGGGCGATCGGAACTGGTGTAACCGAGCTCATCACGAACCGCGCGGGATGGCTGTCACTTCCACAGGACGGTGCGATGACCTGGCACGTCGTGGCACGTCTTCCCGGCAAGTGCCTGCCCCGACAAAGTGCCGAACAGCCGCTGGTCATTGTCGGCAGCGGCGAACAGCCGGGCTCCGGCACGGTGATCATGCTGGCCGATCAGAGTCTGTTCACCAACGGAATGTTATGGCACGGCGATAACGCCATCCTCGCGATTCAGGTGAGCGAAGCGCTGTGCCCGGAAGGACGAAATAAACTCGTCTTCCTTTCCGACGGCCAGGTCCTCGCGAGCTACCGCGACAGTCCGTTGCTGCAGGAGCGGCTGAACACGCCCGAGCCTGAGTCAGCAGGTACGGAGACACCCCGGGAGCCGGAGCTGGAGGCTCTGCTCCGCCAGGCCAATGCCGTGATCCAGAGCGTGCAGGACTCGAATATCGTGAATGCCGCGCTGATGAAGCGACCACGCAATGTCCGCAGGTCGCTGTATCTGCGTTCGGTCCTGCTGACTTTCTGTGCCGTTGCCGGCGCTTTCCTGTTGTGGCAGCTGGCTCAGTCCCCGGCCGTCTGGCCGAATCGGCAGCCGTATCGTGTCATGCAGACGGCCTGGAGAAACCACTTCCTGCGGCCGAACCACACAACTGAGTACGGGCCGCCTCTGGAAACGCTGGCGCGAGATCTGTGTACGGAACTCTCCGGAGCCACTGCACCCAATGACTGGATGCGGATTCTGAAAGCAACGAGTCCGGCAGTCCAGGCAGCCAGCCTGACGAAGTCTCAGAGGCGAACGCTGGAATCGGTGCTGGAGCTTGCGGTCTGGGGCTGTCGCGGCCATATTTCACGCCGCAGATTTCGACAGCTGGGGCGACGGATGCAGAACCTGAGGCAGTTGCAGCCCCTGCCTGAACCCGGAACCTGAAACTGACGGGCAGTTCCTGGCGACGGAACTGCTGCGGGATCCCCGGACAACGACGCGATTCCTTTCGAATTCAGAACGACAGCAGATCGGCCTGTGGCATCTACAACGCTGGAACAGCTTGCACATCGTGTCAGTGATCTGCGATGTCGGACACAGACAGCCGTTGGTCAGGTCGTTGTCGGCATGGACAGCGTGACCGACCAGCTGCTGATGGCGCTGCTGGCCGGTGGCCATGTGCTGCTGGAAGGTGTTCCGGGGACCGCCAAGACGACGCTCTGCCGAACGTTCTCGACTGTGCTGGGAATTCACTACGAGCGGATTCAGTTTACGCCCGATCTGCTGCCGTCCGACGTCACCGGAACTCAGGTTCTCGATCGCCAGTCGAGCGAGTTCGTGCTCCGCCAGGGCCCCGTATTCTGCCAGCTGCTGCTGGCAGATGAACTCAACCGGGCGCCGGCCCGGACACAGTCAGCCCTGCTGGAGGCGATGCAGGA
>SYLK01000650.1 GCA_005809115.1 Planctomyces sp.
GACGAGTTTCAATCATCTGCCGAATCCGCAGGGCCCGTTGCCCGCCGCTCCACGTCCCGTACAGGGGCCAGGGATAGTCGTTGGCGGCCAGGCGATTGTTGGCGGATATCAGCCAGCCCCGCTGTGGATTCGTGGCATGTGGCATGAATTCGAACGGCAGCAGTCCCAGCCACTGATGCTGTGGGTCCCATCCCGGTCGGTATCCGCGACAGGCGATCTGCCGCAGCGGGATGCGTCCCGTGGTCTGCAGACCAATCTGTCCAGCCACATCGGCCACAGCCATGTTGAATGTGGGCACATGCCACGGCCGGACTGCGTCGCGGAACTCGGCCACGGATTTCGCCCGGTCGATCGCCAGCAGTGCCGTCAGCCATCCTCCGTGAAAAGCGCCGAGCCATTTCAGGGAGACGGGGCCGGTCTGATTTCCGGGCGGGGGCAGGATTTCATCGACAATCGGTCCGTTTCGGGAAAACCGGATCGTGCGGGTGACAGGCGGGCTGCCCTGAACGGGGATGGTCTCAACCAGCGTTCTGGCGGGTTCCCACTGACCGTCATACAGAAACGCGCCGGGGTGCGCGGGATCGGTTTTTTCCTGATACAGATCGCGCTGAGAGCAGATATTGTTGGTGATCGCAAACGCGATGCGGTCGTTTCTGCCGCTCATGATCGCCGGCATTCCCACGTAGCTCATGCCCGCCACGTTGAATCCGTCACCGCAGAGATGGGCTTCATACCAGCAGGATACGGCTTCAAACGCGATGTGCGGATCTCCGGCAACCATCGGCGCTCCGGAGCGACAATGTCGACCGGCCACGACCCAGTTATTGCTGCCTGTCGGTTCTGACTGCCCCAGGGCCTGCCCGACATCCTCGCGCGTCCGATGCGGAAGATCTGACCAGGCATCGTGTCCCGGTGTCAGCAGACTGCGATATGCTTCCGGAGGTATGATTGCTTCCTCATCGTCCTCACCCAGCAGAAACTCACGATACAGCTCCGTATCGCCGAGCACGCGCCGGGCCAGTTCCGGCATTACGATCACCGGAAACCTGCCGGTCAGGTACCAGCGGACTTCCGTTTCAATGGCCAGGCAGTCGACGGGATTCCACGGCTCCGGCGCATAGCCCAGGAGTGCGAACTCAATCGGCAGCCGGTCTCTGCACTGGTTGATCCACTCGCTGACACCACTGGAAAACGACTGCAGCAACTGACGAGTTTCCGGTGGAAGTCGCGTCCATTCTTCGCGCGCCAGTCGGTTCAGCCCCACCGTTCGGGCTGTCAGGTCTGAGGCAATACCAGTCTGCCCAAGCACCTCGGACAGTCGGCCATGTCCCTTGCGCCGCAGATAATCCAGCTGAAACAGCCGATCCTGTGCCATCGCCAGGCCGAAACCAAACCACAGATCCGCTGCCCGGTCCGCGAAGATGTGAGGAATCCCGCGGCGATCACGCAGGATTTCCACCGTGCTGCTGACAGAAGTCGGCAGCGATCCCGTGGGACAGCCGGCCCGCCATTCGGTCTCCCGTTTCCAGCGTTCGTTGAACTCGGAGCGAGTCCAGCCGGCAGTGTCGCAGATCGCCGAGACGGGTTCACCGGAACCGAGGCGACGAAGCAGATTCGGTTCGATCACACTCTGAAGGGCACTCATCGCAGTCAGCTCTGCCAGGAACGGAAATCGGACGCCTGCCGGCCAGCCCGTCGCGACTTCGCACCGTGCTGCCTGCACCGGGAGGTCAGACGGTGCGAATGATCACGAACTTTCCGGGAAAAGGACAGTCCGAGCGATCATGAATTCGACGGTTCGTGTCAGCGGATCCCCGAGCGCAGAACTGTTCCGCTCGAATGTCCGCGATGCTGCAGGCGAATCTGGTTGAATGGATCCGACGGCCACAGGTAGAATCCGTGCGACCTGAGTCCCGCGGGGTCACGGAATGCGGGGGAGGCCAGTGAATCGTCGGGGAGGACGCTCTGATTTTCCCACTGCATGCGACAAGTGTGGCCGGCATCATCCTGTCTCTGATCCTGCTGATCTGGCTGGCATGGCGCAACGTGAGCGTGATCGTGCTGGCTCCGCTGTGTGCCACGCTGGCAGTGCTGCTCGACGGAGAACTCCCCGTTCTGGCGGCCTACACGCAGATCTTCATGGCCAGTGTCGGGCAGTTCATCGTACGGTTTTTCCCGCTGTTTCTGCTGGGAGCGATTCTGGGTCGGCTGATGGAAGACTCTGGCAGCGCAGCCCGGATCGCGGTGCTGATCACCCGGTGGCTCGGGACACGGCGGTCGGTGCTGGCCGTGGTGCTGAGCTGTGCGGTTCTGACGTATGGCGGAGTGTCGCTGTTTGTCGTGGTTTTCGCCGTCCATCCGCTGTGCCGGTCACTGTTCCGCGAGGCGGACATCCCGCGTCGTCTGATTCCGGCCGCCATCGCGCTGGGGGCGTTTACTTTCACGATGACGGCACTGCCCGGATCTGTCCAGATTCAGAACCTGATTCCCATGCCATTCTTCCGGACGGACGCCTATGCCGCACCGTGGCTGGGGTGCCTGGGCGGCGGGTTGATGTTTGCCATGGGCATGGCATGGCTCAATCACCGGGTGAAGACATTGCAGCAGGCGGGCGAAGGATTCGGTTCAGACGGTCGGGACGAGCATTCAGCCGACTCGGTGCGCCGGCTGCCGTCGGCGTTCTCTGCCATGGCTCC
>SYLK01000651.1 GCA_005809115.1 Planctomyces sp.
GGTGACGTGGACCCACTGACCAGTCGGCAGCTTTTCCAGCACGGCTACCGAGGCGGCATTGCCCGGCCAGAAGTGGATCAGAGACCACTTCAGGCGGCCGTTTTCAATCAGCAGTTCGTAGCCGCGACTCGCCGCATCGGTCCAGGCTCGGGACCGATGAAAGACAACAGCCCGATCCTTTTCATCGGGAGTCATCAGCCACAGCGAAATACTGAACGGTTCTTCCCGACGAAAATTCCCCAGCGGCAGGTCGACCGGATCGTCACCGGTGAACTGAACTGCCATTCCGGATCGACCCGCAACCAGCCGATTCTCACCACGCAGCACTGCCGGCTGATCCGGAGCAATCGAATTGCGGAGCCGGGTTTCCTCCAGCTCGTCGAATTCGTAGCGAGCGGATTCCGGCAGCGGCAACACCGTTCCGGGATCGGTCGTGCCGGGATCGGTCGTGCCGCGATCGGTTGTGCCGCGATCGGTTGTGCCGGGATCGGTTGTGCCGGGATCGGTTGTGCCGGGATCGGCCGTGCCGGGATCGGCCGCGCCGACAGCCCTGCGGACTGGTGCCGTCCTGAGCCATTCCGCGAATGCTGCCCCGCGGTCCGCACCGAGAGAGACTGCGTGCTGTTCCAGTTCCGCGACGCGGCTCTGCAGCAATTCCAGCTGCGTACGAGAGCCGGCATCCGTCAGCTGCAGCGTGGGTGTCGGAGGTGACATCGTAAAATAGGAATACAGTCCGGCTTCATCGATATTCTGAAACATGGCAAACATCTGATAGTATTCCGTCTGCCGCACTGGATCGTATTTGTGGTCATGGCATCGGGCGCACTCGAAGGTCAGCCCCAGAAATGCTGTCGCTGTGGTCTGTACGCGGTCACAGACGTATTCGACGCGATACTCTTCCTCGACGCTCCCGCCTTCGGATTCCTGCTGATGCAGCCGACTGAACGCCGTGGCCAGGATCTGGTCGTCCGTGGCGCCGGGCAGCAGATCACCCGCGATCTGCCATGTCAGAAACTGATCAAATGGCAGGTTCTCGTTGAATGCCCGCACAACCCAGTCGCGCCACGGCCACATCTCACGCTCCCGGTCGACCTGAAAACCATAGCTGTCCGCGTAGCGTGCCACATCCAGCCAGTCGATCGCCATCCGTTCGCCGAACTGCGGAGAACGCAGCAGCCGTTCCGTCAGATTGTCGAACGCCGCCGGTGATTCATCAGCGACAAAGTCCGTAACCTCCGCCACCGTCGGTGGCAGCCCGGTCAGGTCGAATGTCAGTCTTCTGATCAGTGTCTGGCGGTCGGCCTCCGGCTGCTGGGTCAGCCCGCGTGAGGCAATCCGGCCCTCAACCAGCTGGTCAATTCGGGCGGTGGCATCGTCGTCCGGCTGCAGCAGATCCCGAGACAACGGAATAAAGGCCCAGTGGTCCTCGTAAATCGCCCCCTGGGCAATCCATTCACGCAGCGTCCGGATTTCCGACGGCGTCAGATCACCCAGCTTGGCAGCCGCCGGGGGCATATGCTGTTCCGGATCAGTGCTCAGGATGCGGCGGATCAGTTCACTTTCATCCGGTTTTCCCGGGACGATCGCACCGGAACCGAGTGCAACGTCGCGAACGTCCAGCCGGAGTTCCGCCTGTCGCTTCGACGCGTCGGGGCCATGACAGACGAAGCATCGGTCAGAAAGCAGAGCACGCACGTCACGGTTGAATGTGACGCTGTCCTGTCCGCAGGCCACCGATGTCACCAGCAGCCACAGGCAAAAACCATATCCCACACAGGCCTGCATGCAGAGAACTCCGAAACGGGACGAACTCGCACACAGCAGCCTCAGCGACTGGCCTGCGAGTCATTCTGTCGGGTCGACACGGGCACGAACTTCTGAGCGCGTTCGCCGTAGATATCGCCCACGTAAATGTTACCCTGCGAGTCCTGGGCGATGCAATGGGCACCCACGGTCTCGCCCGGCTTCAGTCGAGAGGTATCCGGGTGATCCTTGTCCGTGCCGATGTCACCCAACGGCAGCATCCACGTCTGCAGGACCCGGCCCGACGTGGAAAAACGCATGAACATCTGGTCCTTGTATTCCGGGTAAACCCCATGTCGATACCACCAGTGGGGCGACGAACCGCAGACCCAGAGTTCATCACTGGCAGTGATCGACAGCCCCCACGGCATCAGCACGTTGGACCACTGCTCCAGAAATTGTCCCTCCTGAGTGAACAGCTGAATCCGGCCGCTGTTGCGGTCGGCAATGTAGAGAACTCCACGGGCATCCGTCACGATGGCGTGCGGCAGCACGAACTGACCGGGGTCCGGCCCGGCCGTACCGAATTCCTTCACGAAGCTGCCGTCACTGGTAAAGTGCATGACCCGGCGATTCCCGTAACCGTCGGTGACAAAAATGTCGCCGGACCGCGTAATCGCCATGTCCGTGGGCATATTGAAATGACGCTGGTCAGTTCCCTTTTCTCCCGGGACTCCCAGCGTCATCAGCAACTGTCCTTCCGGTGTGAATTTCTGAACGACGTGCAGGCCGAAGTCCGCGACCCACACGTGGCCCTCATGGTCGATCCTGAGATGGTGCGGATTGCTGAACATCCCCTTGCCCCAGGTTCGAACGAACTCACCGTCTGCCGTATAGACCTGCACCGGATCCGGACCTTTGCGGAAAAACCAGACCTGGTCCTGTGCATCGACAGAGAGTCCCGACACCCAGCCCTTGTCACTCACATGGTCGGGGCGTTTCGGCCATGTCGGGACCACGTCGTATTCCGTGACGACCGGTGGGGATGTGTCACCCTGCGCGACAGTCCGTTCACACACGAATCCCTGACAGGCTGCGCTCAGCAGGATTGCCAGAGCTCTGACCGACTGCGTACCGCCGAAGACTGATTTTCCCATGTGTTGACTCTCCCCCCCGGAAAAACAGCTGAAAAATCTGGAGATATCGGAAATTCCGCACAAACTGACTCGACGCGTGCAGACTCCGTCAGGCGGCACTGCCAGGTGGACTCCAAAACGCTGCCCCGCATCGTGCCATGGATCATATGACAACCGCAGCCGAATCGGTAGGGAGTCACGACGACGGCCATGCCGGATTCGCCGGATACTGCGAACTGGCCAGGCAGGCGTCGATTCGCCCCCGACAGGA
The DNA here is from genome assembly GCA_005809115.1 of Planctomyces sp. Classification (GTDB taxonomy): domain Bacteria; phylum Planctomycetota; class Planctomycetia; order Planctomycetales; family Planctomycetaceae; genus F1-80-MAGs062. The sequence goes on from SYLK01000651.1 coordinate 3,151, forward strand.
CCGCTGGCCGTCGGTTGATCTCGTGTTATAATCGCGGTGTTCCAGTGTGCCCTCCACGGGACTGGTGACGCTGAGTCCATTCTCCGTCCGGCGGCCGTTTTTCCGTCCGGTGGCCGGTGATCCGTCGGTTGTTCGATCATGCCCCCTCGGCGATCTGAAGCTCATTGCAGAAATCTCGGAGACAGCTGGTGTTCGCTCGTCTGCTGCTGGCTGTGATTCTGATTCCGCTGGTGGAGCTGGCGCTGCTGGCGCAGCTGAGTCAGCGACTGGGGCTGGCAACCACAATTCTGGTTGTCCTCGTGACCGGCTTCTGCGGAGTCAGTGTCGCCCGACGGCAGGGACAGCAGGCGTGGCGGCAGATCCATCAGCTGATGGCAGCAGGTCAGTCGCCTTCACGGGAAATTCTGGACGGCGCCCTGATTCTGCTGGCCGGGATTTTCCTGATCACACCCGGTCTGCTGACCGATACTGTCGGCCTGTGCCTGCTGATTCCGGGCCTGCGTCGAAAATTCGGTCAGCGGCTGCAGGAGTGGTTCCTGAGTCAGACGGCGCGCCGGTTTCAGAGTTCCGTCTGGATCTCGGAAGTCAGTTCGTCCGGCGTTCCGGACCATGCCAGCGACGAGTCCGACGGCGTGCAAGTGCGCGTCATCGAACGCACCAAAGTGGTCAGGCCTCTTTGATTGCGTGACTCGCCGGCGATCGTGCTTACTTCGCTGCGGGATGCCTGCATGTCCGCAAGGACCCCCTGATGCCCCGACCACCTCGAGCCGACGAAGCCGATGGCCTGTAAGTGTGCTCAGTCTTGCCAACCGGCGGGCGGCGCTTTTCCAGAGATTTCCCGGAAGAGACCATCAAATGGGCCTGACCCCTTTGACGAGTGAGGCGTCGACGGAATTCATGTCGGGCTCGTGCTGGGATGCCCGCCCTTGTTTCCGCCCGCCGCATTCGACATCCCTCATACCCAGGCATAGTCTGACCTGCCCGGAATGCCCTGCCACGACGTGTTCTGCCGATGACGCCAGCGACATCACAACGCCACACACTTCTGGACTTTTCCCATGACAAGTCAGCGCCACGCTGCTGCAAACGCATTACCGCAGATGCCTGTCTGCATCCGATTTGCCGTACATCGAGTTCCACGATCACCAGCATCCGCGCGGACTGCCAGCAGCCGATGTCAACCGCTTTCTGAGTCGGCGGTCCGTGCAGAAAAGGCCAGTTTCGCAGGAAGGGTTACCCCAGCCATACCTTCCGCCACGCACGCCCTGGCCGACAGGTAACCGTTCACGGGCCGGGGACTGGCTCATTTTCCCGCAAAAGACGAATTCGCCTTCACGAATGGAACTTCGTCCTCTCGTCATCGGATTCCTGAAAGACTCAGACATTTACGTCGCGTGTCATGCGGAGACACGGAGGGCTGAC
>SYLK01000652.1 GCA_005809115.1 Planctomyces sp.
CGCCAAATACGACCGTCCCTGTCCGTTCATTGATCACCACGCGGGCGGCCCGGTCAGGCACAACCCTCAGGTTCTGACAGCCGGCAATGAACGCGAAGGGGTCGCGTCTCTCGGCTGGTGAAACAAAGATTTCGATCGTCGCCGGATCAAGAACCTCCGCTGATCCGGGGTACAGCTGATTCACTGCAGTCGCCACCCGCCGCGCTGTGGTGTAGTCCGGATGATTCAGCAGCAGCTGAAATCGATCATCGCGCAGGACCTCGCACACGACGTCAGTTTCTACCGTACCAACGATGCGCCCGGCCGTCGGATGGTTCTTCACGACCGTCGCTGCCTGTCCCCCGAAACTGCCGCCGTTGACAGAGATCGGACCGCCGGCCAGAACATAAACCTGGCCGTCCGGCCCCTTCAGCTCGGACCGCAGCAGGATTCCGCCCTGCAGGCTTTTCGCGTCATCAAACGCAGAGACATTCAGGTCAATCTTCTGACCTTTGCGGATATGTGCGGGCAGTTCGGCCTGCAGCATCACGACCGACATGTTATTCGTCTTCTCGGGAGATGACTGGATGACCTCCCGGATGCGAGGATCGCCTCGCATGCCCAGATTCTGCAGCACGTTAATCGCGAACATCTTCGTCGTGGGACTTGTCCCGCCTGTGCCGGCCAGCCCCGTGATCAGACCGTAACCCGTCAGCAGGTTGGAATGTTCCCCATTGATCTGCGAGATGTCCTTGATCCGAACGGACTGCTCCGCCCGCACGTTGGCCACGTGAAGCCCCTGGCTGAACAACAGCAACATCGCAAGCAGCATGCCTGGTTTCATTAGTCTGGAATCCCTTCTCCGGTCAGGCCGGAGGTATCAGAATGGCCATACCCGGTTCACCGCCCGGCTCAGCCAGCCCTGACGCGTGAATTTTTTCGATGCGCCTTCACCCTCGTAATATGCGCGAAAATCGGCCAGCTGCCGGGAACTGACCCGGTTGGCCGGACCGATATCCATCGGACGCACCACACCTGAGACAACCAGCGTCCGCTGCTCACCAGCAATCTTCAGACATCGCTGACCGGAAACCACGAGATTCCCATTGGGCAGCACATCCACCACTGTCACGTTGATCTGATCTGTAAACTGACGGGAATCGTTGTAGGATGCGTTTCCGGCGAATCCCCGATTCGACGAACCGCTCATGTCCAGAGACGCGGTCGCCGCCTGTTCGGCAAATCCTCCCCCGGAGGCCGACTCAAAGTCGAATTTCCCTGCGGCGTCGGATGACTTCTTCAGCCGTGTGTCTTCTGTTGCGCCGACGCAGGTGGATTCACTGATCACCAGCGTCAGCAGGTCCCCCACCCGGCGAGCCTGGACGTCGTCGAACAGATGGACGCGGCGTGAGCCGGCCCGATTCCACAGCGAGTCTCCCGCGGATGGCGGCAGATGCCACAAACAGGCGGTAAGGCACAGCAGTCCGGCCGCCGCAGCTGAGATCGGTTTCATCATGCTTCTCCTGCCAAAGCCCCTCGGTCTTCGACTGCCAGCACAGTACGTGCCTGAATGGCCCGCAGACCACGGGCTGCCCCCCGCCCGCAAAGGTGCCAGAATCCAATGCGGCGGACTATCTGACCACTCGGACTTCGACCCCCCCGGTCGCGGTCACTCGGCCCCGAAAAACGCGCCCCGACTCCATGTTCTTCACGGCAATCATGTCCCCTTCCCTGCCGTCCTGCAGGGCTTCTGCAGCCTGCAGCGACACTCGGACGGTGCCGCCCCGAGCCACTACGGGGATGCGATCCGCCTTCCTGATGAGCCGCTGCGGGGCGGCCGTCGTGTCGTCCTCCAGATCACGCAGCGACAGGACAGACCCGACCTTCAGATCCCCCCGCAGCCGACGGCCGACGATCATCTCGCTCGTCAATTCATCAGCCTCGGCAGGCAGGTACCGCTGTTCCAGTCGAAACATTGACTTGTCCAGCACCTGATTTCTGCGAAGCGAGACTTCGGTAACAGCGACCCGAAAACGTCGCAGCACCTCAAACCGGGCAACCTGCCCAGCCACCAGTTTTTCGTCGTCCCAGAACCGCGCTGTCAGCATCACCGTGCCCAGCGGATTCTTCGCGGGAGGCAGGACTTCAACCAGCAGCCCGTCCGTTTGTCTCACTCGCTCCGGCAGCATGCTCATGACCGGTGATGCCAGCCGTACCGTCAGCTCATCTCCCTGCAGACCACAGGATTTCTCGAGCGCACTCCGCGCACTCAGCTCGATGGCAGCATCTGTCACCACCTCGGGATCACGCATCAGGATCCGGCACTCCGTGGCTCCGTCGATCCGGATGTCTTCCAGCGCCCAGCCGTCCAGCACCAGACGAATTCGCACGTACTTCCGGCTGACAACGAGAGGTCCTGTCACGTCCTCGATTGAAATGATCTCCAGCTGTTCCGCCGCTGCCGCCGCACGTGCATCGGCACTGCGGACGTCAGCGATGTCCCCCAGGCGAACGGACCGCTCCGGCAATGTGACGCCATCCTTCAGTCGTACCGTGACCGGATGCTGGGGAGTCGGCGGCGAATCTGCGTCGGCCAGCACAATCGGCCCGGACCAGGCCCCGAGACACGTCAGACTCAGCCCGATCAGCCAGAGTCCGGAGAATCTCACAGATCCGTACGGTGAAGCATCACGCATTTCTGGTTACCTCAGAATCTGTGCCGAAGTGGACAGCATTTCGTCACCGGCCCGAATCGCACGGGAGTTGATTTCATAAGCGCGCTGGGCACTGATCAGCGAAATCAGCTCCGTCACGACCTCCACATTCGAAGTCTCCAGGAAACTCTGCCGGAGCTGGCCGAATCCCGGCTGTCCCGGAAGACCCTGGACGGCCGCCCCCGATGCTGTCGTCTCGGCGAACAGATTGCTTCCCTCACTGGACAGACCAGCGGGATTCAGGAATGAGAAAAGCTGGATCTGACCCAGATCCTCCGGGACCGCGTTACTTCCGGATCGAATCCCCTGCACCGTTCCGTCCACGCTGATTGTGATTTTCGAGATGTCGACGCCCTGCGTCACAGTCACGGCAGGCAGCAGCCGATAACCGTCGGCATTGACCAGCGCTCCGGCATTGTCGATGCGGAAATTCCCGGCACGCGTGTAGCGTGATTCCCCGTTCGGGAGCGTCACCTGAAAAAATCCATCCCCTTCGATCGCCATGTCCAGCGGGTTACCGGTCTGTTCCACCGCTCCCTGAGTAAAATGCTTGTTCGTGGCCACCGCCCGCACCCCGGTTCCGATCTGCAGACCGGTCGGAGAGACCTGACCCGTGGCCACGGCAGTACCGGGTTGTCGGTATGTCGTATAGATCAGATCCGCAAAGTCCATGTGGCTGCGGCGGAACCCAGTGGTATTCACGTTGGCAATGTTATTTGCAGTCGTGTCTAAA
>SYLK01000653.1 GCA_005809115.1 Planctomyces sp.
CACGACTGCCGCTGTGCAACCCGATTGTGTGTCACAGCTCGTCCCGTCTGATTTCCAGTCTGGTCCATGTCCCGTCTGATTTGCCATGAAATTTGCCCTTGTGATCCCGGATGGTGTGGCAGATGAACCACAGGCTGCTCTGAACGGTCTGACGCCGCTGCAGGCCGCCGAAATTCCGCAGATGGATCTGGTGGCCCGGCTGGGTGTTGTGGGCCGGACTGACAATGTGCCGGCCAGTATGCCGTCCGGAAGTGACGTCGGCACGATGTCTCTGTTCGGTTATGACCCGCTGGTGTACCACAGTGGCCGAGCGCCTCTGGAAGCTGCGGCACAGGGGATTGAGCTGCAGGCGGGCGACTGGGCGGTTCGCTGCAATCTGGTCACGATTCTCGACGGCGTCATGCGCAGTTTTACGGCGGAGCAGATTCCTGGTGGGCATGCGGCCGAACTGATTCGGCTGCTCCAGCAGGATCACTGCGGCGACAGCCACTGGAAGTTTGTCGTCGGCGTCAGCTACCGCAACCTGCTGATCTACCGATCGCGTGGTACTCCCGCTCCGTTTGCTGCCGCAACATTCAGCACTCCGCCGCACGACATCACGGATCAGCCGGTGGCTGAATTTCTGCCGACCGGGCCGGGGGCCGCGGAGCTGAGGTCGCTGATGGATCGCAGTCGCGAGTTGTTTGCCGACGCCGAAATCAACCGCCAGCGCACGGCAGCGGGGATCCTCCCGGCAACGCAGATCTGGCTGTGGGGTCAGGGCTGCCGCCCCGCCATGCATCCGTTCGTCGAACGTTTTGGTGTGCGCGGCGCTGTCATCACCGCGGTTGACCTGTTGCGCGGCATCGGGCGACTGATTGGCTGGGAGGTGATCGAGGTGCAAGGTGCGACCGGGTATCTGGATACCGACTACTCCGCCAAAGGACGCGCAGCCATTGAAACGCTCGCGCGGGATGATGTTGATCTGGTCATTGTGCATGTGGAAGCCACGGACGAAGCGTCACACGAAGGGAATCTCGAGGCAAAAATCGAGGCGGTGCGCCGGATCGACCAGCACATCGTGGGGCCGCTGCACAACTGGCTCAGTCAGCAGGGTGAATACCGACTGCTGGTGTGCCCGGATCATCCGACGTTTCTGCGCACGCGAACCCACAGCCACGGATACTGCCCGTTCGCAATGTGCGGCAGCGCGCTTGAGCCGGATCAGGCGACGGCCTATAGTGAAGTGAGCGCAGCGGCTTCACCTCTGGTATTGCCCAGAGGATGTGATCTGATGCCCCTGTTTCTGCGTCCGGGCCAGGTGAGTCGCGTCGGCTGAACAGCATTTTTCAGGCGATCGACACAGAATAACCTGTCGCAGCGACGCTGCAGGGCGCTTTCTTCCGGCGGATGAATCCCGGGAATCGGAAAGCCAGCGGCAATTGTCCGTTGGGATCCTCGGTGAAGGAGAACTTCTGATGAATGGAATGCATGAAGGATCCGGCAACCAGCCGGCGGCGTTGCGGGGCGCACGGTGGAGGCGTGCTGTCGTGGCATCCTCAGTCGTGGTGGCACTCGCCGGAGCAATCCTGGCCTGCGCACCGACCGTGGTCTGCCACACAACGCTGGGACAGCAGGTCGTCAGTTCGTCACTGGCCCGCTGCGGCATCGCAGTCGTCATGGCTGAAGCTACGGGAGGCTGGGTCAAGCCACTGGCGTTCTCCGGAGTGGAATTCCGGGATCCTCAGGGAAAGTGGAGCTGTCGCATCAGGGAAATTCGCACCACCAAAGGGCTGTTCGGCCTGTTTTCAGGAGATCCTGATCTGGGAATGGTCACGCTGGTCGAGCCGGAGATCGAGTGCCAGATTGACGAGACGGGTCGGCTGCCGGTCGCCGCAGCATTTCTGCCGTCGCAGGCAACATGTGAGTTCTTGATCGAACAGGGCAAGTTTCGGCTCAGAATCCGCGGGCGCGAGCTGCCTCTGGTCGATCTGAGCGGGCTGAATCTGTCGGGACGCGTGTCAGAAACGCAGCCCGGGCAGCGGCTGCTGATCGTCGATGCCTTTCAGGTTCTGAACAGGGAGCCGCTGTCGGAACTGCACGCGGCGCAGAATCTGGCACTGATCGCGCCGGTGTTGTCACAATCCACGCGGCTGACGGGCTCAGCATCGGTCTGGTGCGATGAGATTCGCGTGCCGCTCGATGCTCCACCGGAAGGTTCCCCGAAGGACGTCGCGCAGTTGCCAATCCATGGACGGGCGGAATTTCATGCTCTGGATGCTCATCTGAAACCGGAGTGGGCCGGGCAGATAGCGCGGCTGGCCGGTCAGCTGACGCAGACCAGTCTGCCGGACCGGATCACGGTCGCACGCGACTCGGTCGTTACCTTCGCCGCTGAGAGTGACGGAATATCGCATCAGGGCATGGCTTTTCTGCTGCCCGATATCGGTTCCGGCATTCGCATCGAATCCGCCGGGACTGTCGGTCTGAATGAGGATCTGGACCTGACTCTGTCGGTACGCCTGCCGAGTTCTTCAGCCCCTGCGAATGCGGCAGCGGCCATGCTGAATCAGCTGCTCAGCGAGCCAGTGCGACTGAAAGTGGTGGGGACGGTGTCGCAGCCCCGCATTGAGCTGCCGCCTGGATCTGCCGTTCTCGGAGAACTGTCGGCACGGATAGCTCCCGAGCAGCATTCTGAGGAGGTTCCGCCGATTTCTCAGGCGGTGTTTGAACTGATCCAGGACGCCGGGCAGACGGACAAAGCGCGTGCGAGGCGCGAATTGCCGGGTGGAATTCTGCAGCTGATCCGATCTCTGCAGGCGGAGAAAGAACGCAAGGCCGGGCGTCGCAAGGAGTAGACTGACCGGCGGCGGATCGCATCAGCCGCTGAGAGTTCCCTTGGTGGAAGCAACTCCGGTCTGTCGCGGGTCACCCGCAACGGCCATTCTCAGGGCACGCGCGGCAGCCTTGAAGACCGCTTCGGCGATATGGTGATTGTTGCCGCCGTGATGCAGAACCAGATGCAGGTTCAGCATGGCCTTGGAGGCCACAGCGTTCCAGAACTCGCGCACAAGTTCGGTATCAAACTGACCGATCTTGTCGGCCGTGAACTCAACCTGAAATACGAAGGCGCAGCGTCCGCTGAGATCAACAGCCGACGTCACCAGTGTTTCTTCCATCGGCAGCGTGAAATGACCGTAACGGCAGATGCCGCGCTTGTCTCCCACAGCCTCGCTCAGACACCGACCGAGACAGATGCCCACGTCTTCCACCGTGTGGTGGTCATCCACATGACGATCACCATCAGCCCGGACCGTCAGGTCAAACAGTCCGTGTCGGGCGAACAGCGTGAGCATATGGTCCAGAAACCCCACCCCCGTCTGCACATCGCTGACACCGCTGCCGTCCAGACCGAAGGTCATGTCAATCCGGGTTTCGGTGGTGGTGCGGGTGACTGAAGCAACACGATTCACTGGTCTGCTCCGCAATCCTGAGCTGTTGAGACGGTGGATGCCGACACGGCATCCACGGTTTCGGACATATTCCTCAGCAGCAGGTCGATTTCGTTGTCCGTGCCCACCGTGATCCGCAGGCCGTCAATCACACGGCCATCGGCACGGGCATGTTCGAATCGCATATAGCGCACCAGAATCCGTCGGGCCTTCAGCTGTTCATAGATCTCACGGTGTCGACCGGATGTATGCACGGTCCAGACAAAATTTGCTTCACTGGGCGACACGTAAAATCCGAATTGGGGCAGTTCGGCGGACAGTCGGTCCCGCGTCGCCAGTATGCGATCGCGATTGCGCAGCATCCATTCCTGGTCTTCCAGTGCCGCAGTCGCTGCCAGAATGGACACTGTATCGCAGTTGTAGCTGTCCTTTACCTTCTGCATGCCTTCGATCAGGATCGGATCGGCGACCGCAAAGCCGAAGCGTATTCCAGCCAGACTGTAGGACTTGCTGAGTGATCGCGTGACGATCAGCCGCCCGTCGAATTCCGTCCGCCGCAGCAGTTCTCCGCGGTGTGGTTCGCGGCGGAAATCACCGTACGCTTCATCCAGCACCAGTACGCCTTCGTCGGGCAGCAGTTCGCGGAGCTGCGCGGGTGTCCAGCAGTTTCCCGTGGGAGAATTCGGATTCGGGGCGAAAAAGACCCGGGTCTGCGACCGCAGATCAGCCGCGCGCTGCGCGTCCCACTGAAAGGCTGCGTTCAACGGAAGGCGAACCACCGCGCATCCCTGAATCTTCGCCAGTTCCTCATACAGCACGTAGCTGGGATAGGGATATCCGACGATCTGCCCGCTGTCACAGAAACTGCGGGTGATCATCGTCAGATTTTCATCGCTGCCGTTAGCCGGCAGAATCCAGTCCGGATCGACATGAAGAAGTTCCGCGGCAACCTTCCGAAAGGCGGTCGCCCGGGGATCCGGGTACACGTTCAGACGGCCCTCCGCGGCGCGCCGGACGGCATCAACGACACGAGGAGACGGAGGATAGGGATTCTCGTTCGTGTTGAGCTTGATCCAGCCACCTTCCTGCGGCTGTTCGCCCGGCGTATAACCGGCCATCCGTTCGATGGCAGGACGAAATACGGATGTCATTTAATGCTGTCCGCCCTGACCGCGGCTTCGCGCCCAATGAAGATCGCGATCATCAGACTGGCGATCACCATGAATGCCACGGCATTAAAAAATCCCTCGGGGAGTGGCATCCCGGAATTCAGATTGGAGAAAAAGATCGCTGAGACAGGCGTATAGGCTGCCGCTCCGGCGATTCCGGCGATGACACCGGCCAGGAGTTTCTGTGCGGCGGACTTCATTGAACCTCGCGCCAGAATGACAACGATGGTCAGTCCGATTCCCAGCAGGCACCAGACTGTCGCATGCACGGCGACCGACGTATAGAGTTCCGTCAGCCAGCGACCGGCGAGATCCCGGGGAGTCGTCGGGCCCTTCCGGAATTTTTCGTCGAGCAGAATCTTGAAAGCCATCGCACACTGTCCCGCGATCAGACCGCCAATCGACCCGATAATCACTCCCTGCAGCAGTCCCGCAATCACACCGGTGACCCGCCGTCCAGCACCCCATGCTGCCGCCAGGCCAAATGCGCCGCCCAGGATCAGCCCGGCCAGCCCCAGTGCCACTGCGGAATCACGAGAATGACCGACATTCACGGAATTCACCTTTTCCGCGTACACATCGTCACTGAATTTCATCGTGGCCCAGTTCTCTTCGGTTTCCTTTTTTGCCTTTTCCGACAGCTCCGGTCGTGCGATCTTCGTCCCGGTGAACGGAATTGTGCCATAGGTTCGGTGCGCGGCGAATCCCGCCAGAACCCCGCCCAGCAGAGCTGCGAAGATCAGCGGCCTGACGAGCGAACCCGCGAAGCCAGTGACACTCTGCCTCCCATCCCGACTGACGCTGGCAGAGTAAACGTTTTCGGAGGTAGACATCACCGTCGCCTGTCATCTGAAGGTGCAACTGAAGAATAAACACGATCGCTGCAGGATTCCAGGAACTCACAATGAAGCGGATGGCAGCGAAAGCCAGCGGTTCCGCACTGTACACGCGCGTTCCTGCCCGTTCAAGGCGACGCTCGGGGTATCCACCTGGTATCGCGGCGGCCGAAGGTCGTGACCATGCTAATCCGGAAGTGCCAGGACACGCGGGCCTCCCTGTTCGTCATCTGCTTCAATCACAAGATAATGGTTTCCAGGGACAAGCCCTTCCAGCGGAGTAACGCGACCGCCGGGCCACCGAAGTTCGAGTCGCCCTTCCGGACATCCGACCACCGGGAATTCCAGAGTCAGCGAGCTGGTCGACAAATAGCTCCCCCCCCCCCAAATGGTCCGGACGCCGCATCGCGACAGATCGATGGAGCCGGCGGGAGGTGAAACCGCAGATCCGATCGCATCGCGACTGCTGACAGTTCCTGTGAGTGACATCCGGATCACACGGTCTCGGCGTGCTGCAGCCGACATGTTCTCCAGGATTCCGGGAGCCGCGTCCTGATTTCCGAAGATCACGTCGCAGTCGAAATCGCCGTCGAGATCACCCACGGCCAGTCCGCGGCTGGATCCCATCGTCAATGCCTCGTCCACGACAGAGTTCGGCAGCAGCTCGAACCGGCCGTTTCGGTTATGGTACACGAGGGATCGCTGCGCGTAACCGATTCCCTGGCTGTCCGCGAGCACAGGGTCCGTGTGTCCGTTCACAACCAGCAGATCTTCCCACCCGTCCTGATCAAAATCCGTGAATGTCGTTCCCCAGCCCACGAGCGGAACCGACTCGCGAACCACTCCGTAGGCGCTGCTCTGATCCAGAAACATCTTCCGGTCGATGTTGCGATAGAGTGTGTTGTGTTCACCCGTGTAATTTGTCACAAAAACGTCCAGGGTGGTGTTGTGATCGAAGTCACTCACGGCCAGGCCCATGCTGGCCTGGGGTCTCCCGTTCAGGTCCAGGGCTGCGCCAGCCGCCTCAGCGACTTCCCGGAAGTGGAATTGTCCATCATTCAGATACAGACAATTTGGCTGTGCATCATTGGCGACATAGAAATCAACCATTGCGTCGTC
>SYLK01000654.1 GCA_005809115.1 Planctomyces sp.
GGCCGCAACCCGGACGTCATGGAGCAGCTCGAGGACGTGCAGCTGCTGATGCTGCGGAATGACCTCGCCGAAGCTGACGAACGCGCTAAAAAGAATCCCACGAAGGAACGGATCGTCGAAAAAGCGAAAACTCTGCGGTCAGAACTGCTGCAGAAGGAAATCGAGATCTTCGCGCGGCGCATCGAACGCCACACCAATGACATGCGAATGCGATTCGAACTGGCGGAACGCTACCGCCACCCGGACGTCCAGCAATGGTCAAAGGCGATTCCCCTGCTGCAGCAGGCAACAACCGATAATCGGCTCAAGTCCGATGCACTTGTCGCACTGGGTGAATGTTTCATCCGCGACGGGAAAGCCGACCTCGGCAGACGTCAATTCGAACGGGCTCTGGAAACACTCAACTTCCAGGACCGTCCCGACGCGTTCAAGCTCGCCCATTACTGGCTGGGGCGAATCCATGAAAAATCAAAGAAGCCTGAACAGGCGGAACATCATTTCCACGAAATCCTGGCCGTCGATTACGACTACCGCGATGTCCTGAAACGGCTGGAAAACCTCCAGGGAACCAGCGAAGATGGCGCCTCGGAGCCGTAGATCCCGCCAGAAAATCGGTGGCACAAACCCATGAAAACATCGGCCGTACAACTGGTCCCGTTCCGACTCCGTCTGGCTCGATCAGTCCATACCTCATTCGGGCGATGTCTGTCACGACCACGGCCATAAAGAACTGGTTTGCCACAGATGCACACAGATCAAGCCAGACGGCACAGCGGATGATTCACCCGACGTGACTGATCTCTGTCCCTGCCGTTCTGTGTCCATCCTGGTCAAAGGAATGCATCGCAGCATCCAGTGTGCCGCCGGCGAGCAGCGTCCGCTCGACCGGCCAGGGAGCCACGCTGGTGGTAAAGAACGTCTGAATCGCATGGACCAGCGGGGAAAACAATCCATGGCGATCATCCGACACCACGCATCCTGGTTCGGGACGTGCTTCCTGCACAGACCGCTTAAACAGGACGGGCCGGCACTCAAGCAGTGCCGGCCCGTCCTCGGAGACACGTGCGGAATCCTGCAGCGTGGCTTATCCCTTATAGAACGGGTGAGCGGCCGTATCCCGGCTTGCCAGGACCTCGTCGATGGACGGCGAGTTCTTCATGGCGCGCTGAATGGAGAGTTTGGTGGCTTCGTAATTGTACTGGTAGATCTTCTTGTCGTCCGCAGCTTCCCAGTGAATGAAAACACCGCAGACGATGCACAGTTTTTCGCACTGGTCTTTGGGGATGACGCCGGATTTCACGCAGTCCACCACAGCATCCGCCACAGCTTTCTGAGCCGGTCCGAACATCTGCACGGCCTGGCGTGCTCCCTTGATCGTCACCTTCGTGATCATAACGGTCGCCGGCTTGACGGCCATGTTGGGCGTCAACACGGCCAGCAGGTTGCTGTGGCCCATCTTCTGATCCGCCAGAGCATTTGCGAACGCCACGCCCACGGGCCCCGTCTTGTCGCCGATCAGCAGGTCAATATGCGAGACTTCGTTGCCATCGCCGACCAATGCTTCGCCTACGAACATCGACATCGAGTTGTCCTTTGTCAAACTTTTCAGTGGAATGAAAATCGTTACACCGAGCCAGCTGCCATAACGAGACTCGCGCCGCTGACGGGAACTTCACAGGCGGGCAGGATCGCGATTTTCCTGTCGTTGTTCAACCGATCCGGGCCATTTCGTTTGCGGTTCCGGCGGATTCCACGCTCCTGGGCCGGACGAGACGCCTGGCCCGCCTGGTCTGTCACGCCGACCCGGCCGCGACGACGCAATTCCCCATCTGCCGACGCGCAAAAAAAGTCGTCCGGGAAGAGTCCTCCCGGACGACCAACAGCGTTCCCCTGCGATGATCTCGATCGCACGGTGCGATCGTTCGTGCCACGAAGGCCCGTCGTCAGAACTGATTTTCGCCCAGCGGCGGCTGTGGCGCCACAGTGGTGCCCGTTCGGACCTTGCTTCCGGCAGGTGACATCAACCGCGTATAGACGGTCAGATCGATGTCCTGCGAGATGAAACCGACCGCCCCGCTGGCCCAGGCAATGTTCACTCCCGCTGCATGGCCCGCATTCGGGGCGGCAGTGTACCGCGTCGTCGTCGCCTCAGGTCCGGAACGATACTTGTTGATCAGGCTCTCACCGACTGCAGCCGTCGCCGGATCGTCAAAGGGCGCCGGCGCGGCGTAATTCGGCGGAACGCTCGAATCCGTGAGGTACACGAACCCGACGTTCTGCCAGAACGGGGCTGACCATGTCCCAGACCCGCCAGCGTTATTGTTCTCGCTGTAAAGTATGGTCTGATCGCCACCGTCGTACACCGAGTCAATCGTATGGCTGTGCTTCTGTTTGGCTCGACCAAATGCGAGTGGCGTCTTCGAAACATCGATCCAGGCAATTCCGCAGTCACGCTGCGCATCGGAGTCAATCGGATCAGCATCTGCGACAGCGTTCGTGACGCCGTCACCGTTCCAATTCAGCGGGACTGTGGTCCAGGAGAAATTCGAGGCGGTCGTGCTGTCCAGATAGCCAGCATTCATGACGTAGCTCAGCCCTCCATCGACGCCCGTTGAAGTCTGATCATCGGGACATGCCAGAACTCGCATGTTCGTCCGGCCCACTGTCAGATTTGATGTCACGCCGTCCGCACCGACGGTCGCGTCGTCCCAGCGCCGGTCCAGTTGCCAGCGGTCATACACATCACGGCGATCCAGATGTGGCAGCAGATCCACAACCCAGCTTCGCAGCGGCTCGCTGTTGGTGGTAAAGCCAATCGCCGGGCCAAAAACACCTAACGGTGGCAACTGATTGCCCTTCGCCTGCGCGAAATTGTGCGCACCGAGTGCAATCTGCTTCAGGTTGTTCTTGCACTGGACCAGCCGAGCAGCCGCCCGCGCGTTCTGAATCGCCGGCAGAATCAATGCCATCAGCGTGGCGATGATCGAAATCACCACCAGCAACTCGATCAACGTGAATCCGCGTCGAACGGGCTTCGACGTGGAATGGGTACGACGCACCTGCATGAGCTTGTCTCCGATCTTTTCTGACTGCGGGAAAGGCTGTTATTCGCTGCAACCGGGACTGATTACCGACGACTGCCTGAGATTCTGGTGTCCACCACGGATCCACAGCGGGAAAACGCCATCCGCACATCGCCCAGTGGAACCCCAGTGTTCTAACGCAAATTCCGGAGCGAATCCGCTGAAATTTTGCAATTTCCTGCAGCTGCCGCTCAAAATTCTTCGTAACCTCATGCTTTCGCAGATGTTACAGCATACCATCGCGGACGCCACTTTGCAAGGTCCGTCGGGGTGAGCGACCGAGCGAATCAACCGACTGTTGCGGA
>SYLK01000655.1 GCA_005809115.1 Planctomyces sp.
GCGACCGGCGAAATCATTCGCACGGGCGGTAAAACTGTCAAAAATGTCGTCGGTTTCGATCTGACCGGTTTGATGTGCGGCTCGGAAGGACTTTTGGGAATTATCACCGAAGCGACTTTGAAACTGCTGCCGATGCCCGAAGCGACGGCTCGCGCCAGGCCTTCGTTGATCCGGGCCGCAACCTGCCCCGGCTGCAGCTGCAGTTTGCGGCAGATCATCTCCAGTTTGTTGTACTGCGCCTGTTCCAGTGAGTCGTCCCAGGTGTGAAAATAAGCGCAGGAGTAGACCATCTGCTCGTCAAGAAACAGCCGGTAAAAGTCGTTGCTGACGTCGTAGTGGAACTGAATGAAGTCCGTGTTTTCATGCTGGCCGCGACGGCGACCTGTTTCGTCACCCGCATATCCGTGCTTCAGGGACGTCGGTTCTCTGACCGCCGTCAGAAACGACGCAGCAAATCTCGCCATGAGTCCGAGGGGAAGACCACGGGTTCTGCGACGGCTGTTCCGGACGCGGGCCGTCTCCAGCACGGTCA
Organism: Planctomyces sp.; assembly: GCA_005809115.1. Lineage (GTDB taxonomy): Bacteria > Planctomycetota > Planctomycetia > Planctomycetales > Planctomycetaceae > F1-80-MAGs062. The sequence continues at coordinate 533 of SYLK01000655.1, forward strand.
GCAGATCGCCGCCGGAGTAATCGATGCCGCCGCTGGCGAACATCCGGAGCAGTGTCTCGGCACGAGGACTCCTCAGAAGGCTGCCGAACACCCCGGGATCTGAGACTGAAATTTCCAGTCCCGGCACAACCCGGTCGCCCATGGGCACGACCGATCCATCCCACAGCCGGATTGAGATGGCTGAATCCAGGCGGGTGCGAAGATGCGACAGCAGTTCCGTGGCTCGCTGCACTCTTCGCTGATCACGCGATCTCCTGCTGAACATCATCGTCCCTCCGTGACCTGGACCTCAGTCGGCTGACGCATGCGCACACACGTCAGAATCAGCCGCGGTACTCCGTGGTTTCGGCGCGCAGAATACCGGATCTGCGTCCCGGCTGCGAGACCATTTTCCGGACACAGGACCAGCCGACCAGCCGGAAAATCCGTCGCACAAACAGCCGCGTCAGGAAATCGCAGCGATCCTGGCGCGAATTCTGATTTTGCCGGTCGCCTGTGTGGTTCGGCTGCATCATTTTCGCTTCAGTCGAGGGCGAATCAGCCATCCCAGCAGAATGCCGATCAGCAGCAGCGGCAGTGCGAACCTGAGCTTTGACAGTCGCGGCAGGAAAATGGCCAGGAGGATCAGCCCGGCCAGCGCGCCGCGCGACTGAAATGTCCAGGCGGCGGAGCGGGTCCGTCCCGGAAACGCAAACCAGACTGCTCCCAGCAGCAGGCCGATCCGCACGCAGGGGCCGGCCCAGAACGTTTCTCCATAACCCAGGAGCGTGGCAGTCCCGCCTGCGACCAGGCATCCGACTGCCAGTCGTCCCACCTGTCGTCGCTTCTGAACGAGCAAATCCTTGTCAGCGTCGGACATTGCAGCAATGCTGCCTCATCTGAAGAACTGCCGCGATTGAACTGCCGTGATGGTTCGGTGGTCAGCGGCCGCCCTGGCTGGGTGACTGCTCTCGCGCCTGTTCCTTTGCCCAGGTGTCTTTCAGGGTGACTGTGCGATTGAATACCAGCTGTTCAGGGCGCGAGTCCACGTCGACACAGAAGTACCCCAGCCGTTCGAACTGAAAGCGATCGCCGGGCTCAGCGGTGGCGAGAGAAGGTTCCAGGAACGCTTCGCTGACAACCTGCACCGACCGAGGATTCAGGTTGGATTTCCAGTCGCCGGACGGTCCGGTCACCTGATCCGGATCTGCTGTCAGGAACAGATGATCGTAAAGTCTCACTTCGGCGCGAACGGCGTGTGAAGCGGCAACCCAGTGCAGAGTCGCCTTGACGCGACGGCCGTCCGGGGCATCTCCCCCACGCGATTCCGGATCGTGAGTGCAGTGAATCTCCGTGACGTGCCCGGACTGATCTCGCACCACGCCGGTACACGTGATAAGCCATCCCCACCGCAGTCGGACCTCGCGTCCCGGAGCCAGTCGAAAGAACTTCTTCGGAGGATCCTCCATGAAGTCTTCACGCTCGATGTAGACCACGCGACTGAACGGCACTCGGCGGGTGCCGGCAGACGGGTTTTCCGGGTTGTTGACCGCGTCCATGTACTCGATCTGACCTTCCGGATAACTGGTGATGAAGACTATCAGCGGAATCAGAATCGCCATGCGACGATCCTCGCGCCGGTTCAGATCGTCTCGCACGTGATTTTCAAATACGGCCATCTCCGTCACGGCGTTATGTTTGGTCACACCGACAGACAGGCAGAACGCCCGGATGGCATCCGGAGTAACTCCCCGGCGTCGCAGGCCGCAGAGTGTTGGCATCCGCGGATCATCCCAGCCCCTGACGAAACCCTCCTGCACCAGTTGCAGCAGCCGCCGTTTGCTCATCATCGTATAGGTCAGATTCAGCCGGTTGAATTCGATCTGCTGAGGGTGGTGAATTTCCAGCGCTTCGCAATACCAGTCGTAGAGCGGCCGATTGTTTTCGAACTCCAGAGTACAGATGGAATGCGTCACACCTTCCAGTGAATCCGACTGGCCGTGCGTGTAGTCGTACGTGGGGTAGATGCACCATTGAGTTCCGGTGCGGTGATGAGCAGTATGTCGAATTCGATAC
>SYLK01000656.1 GCA_005809115.1 Planctomyces sp.
AGTATCGCACGCTGTCGGACAGCGTAACAGCAGCCGGTCACTGGCTGCAGGACCTGCTGGAGGCTCATCTGGCCCTGACCGTCGCTTACGTTCTGGGACATCATGATTGTCATCCGGATCTGCAGCAGGTGCTGACCGCACTGGCCAGCCAGGATGCCCGGTTCAAATGGTTCGAGTTCCATTTTCGCCTGGGAGACAGTCTGTTCCTGCATGGTGATGTGCTGGACGCGAGGTCGCCCGGCGAGCTGCAGCGATATCGTCACCGATTCCACGAAACGCGGGCTCGAGGAGCGGTGGCGAATCGTGTGTACGACATCGCTGTGGCAGCAAGGCTGCATCACGTGGCACCGCGTCTGCTGCACGGTCAGCAACGAGTCTGCCGGCGTCTGGGAGCGATCATCGACGCGCAGTCAATGGGCGCAGATCAGGGCGTACGGAACGTGTTCTTTGGCCATACACATCGTCGCGTGAGCCGTTTTTCACACAACGGCCAGGTATTCCACAATCCTGGCGCCGGCATTCGCCACAGTCCGTTTCACCCACTGACTCTCGAACTACCGCAGGACTGGCGCCAACTGCTGATCACCCCCCCGCCGGTCTGCCCGAATCAGCGTTCTGAGCTGTCTCAAAGTGGCTCCGCAGCGCCCGAGCCGGCTTCCTGACCGGGGTGCTCATCGGCAGACACGTCCCGACGGATCATCTTCACCTCGTCCGGCCGTGCTCCGGCCGGACTGGCCTTCCTGAGTTTCCTGCACAGGGCACTCAGGTTCGAACAGATCTGCAGACGGCGAGTCACGGCTGCCGGTGACATATCGGTCGAAACACCGCGACTCTGCTGCTTGGCTTCACTCGGCTGCTGGTTCATTCTGGCTCTCCAGCGGCAGGCCAAGTCCCTCCAGGTCGGCCAGGTCCTTGTACCGACCTGCCAGCCGCTTCATTTTCCCGAGGCCTTCTCTGGACACAACGCTGATATCACGAGAATCCAGACTAAGACTAATGCGATCATCCCACACGTCAGCCATGATGGGCGTCACCAGCATCAGGTCAAGCGTCAATAATTCACCGTCCAGCATTCTTGAGACACGAAAGGCACTCTGCTCCTGTGGCGTGCCGGCCCGAAACGCAATCATCCCTGCCGGGATCAGGTATCCCACTGTTTCGAGAACCATTTTCGCTGCCGCAAGATCCGCTTCGCGGATCAGAATGTCGAGATCCTGAGTCGCCCTGGGATATCCGTGAAGTGCCACAGCCAATCCTCCACAGACAGCATACGGGATCCCGGCTGTGTTCAGAACGTCAACAATTGTGTGCAGTTCGCGCTGTAAATCCATGATTCAGGGGTTCTGAGCAACTCGGGACAGGGACCTGCTGAAATCGTGGTTTCCGGAGTTCTGTGAGTCCCTACGGCGGCCCGTCCAGGTTTTGCCAGCGTCTTTGCAGAGAAGCATCAGAACGCCGGGCGCTGTTGCGCCTCAATCTGTTTTTCGAGGTTCGCAATGGCACTGGCATAGACGTCCAGGACATGTGCCCGTTCATGGGCGTCGGCGAACAGACAATTCTCGTCAATCTCATCATGACTCGACTTCATCTTGCGGAGCAGCTCGGTGGCCACCGGGACATCGAAATGACGGCGACCATTCCATTCGACATAAACCGGACTCGTATGCGAAAACAACTCCTGCCCGTATTCGGTCCGCGCGGTCTGTACCTGCCGGGCCGGAAGCGGGTCATCGGGGACGGACGGCGGCGGGGTTCTCAGCGCCAGCAACCCGCACGGACTTAAGCAGGTCAGGCCGCAGAACAGCCACAGCGTCGTGACCAGAACACGATGGTACCGCGTGTGCATGCCAGAGATCCTCTCGGATACGGACCGGCCATCAGGGGTTCTCAGGCGTTGCCACAGGATCGACCGTCTCAGATCATCGTCAGATCCTGCGGCAGGCCGTCTGAACGAAATCGTCCGCTACTGTCCGATCAGATACAGATGGCGTTCGGTACGCAGCAGCAGCCGACCGTCCACGCAGACAGGCGATGCCACCGTATGTTCGTCGACAATGGAATTCTTCGCCAGCAGGTGAAACTCAGAGCCCATGGCATCGAGCACGAACACCGTGCCGTCCTGGCGCGTGACGTACAGCTTGCCGTCCGCCACGACCGGAGATGCGCGGAACGTCAGGCGATGCTCCTCAAGGCGGCCCGACCAGATCGTCCTGCCTGTGTTCAGATCGAGACAGTCAATCGTGCCCCGTTCGCCCTTTTCTCCCGCATCGCGGCAGATGAATATGCGGCCTTCTGAGATCGCCGGCGACGGCACGTCTGCGGACGTGTCTTTGTTCTCCCAGACGACATGGGACTTCGTCACGTCGCCACTGCCGCCCAGCCGGATTGCGGTCAGCGAGTCACCTCGGGCATAGGGCGCAATCACGATTCCATCGGACACAGCCGGGGAGGCAATGGAACGAAAATATTTGTGCTGCGTCGGATTCAGTCCGCCCACACGCCACAGTTCGAGTCCGCTGGTGGCATCGTGGGCCGTGACGTGATCGGCCCCGAGCACCACGATGGTCTCCCGGTCTCCCTCCCGAATCACACTCGGTGTGGAATAGCTCTGGGCCGCTTCTTCCGGTGCGCCGAGGTCGCGGTCCTGTTTCCACACCAGGCTGCCATCCGTGCGACGAAACGCCGCCAGCCACGACGTGCCGGAATGCACGCAGGCGACAACAACCGCTCCATCAATCAGAACCGGTGAAGTGCCGAGATCCCACCACAGAGTATCTTCGCCGAAACGCTGCTGCAGATTGGTCTGCCAGCGGAGTTCCCCAGCGACAGAAAAGCAGCCCAGATCACCGCTCTTGAAATAGGCAAAGACCAGCTCTCCGTCTGTTGTGGCGGACGGATTCGCCCCCGTCCCGTCACGCCCCGGCTTAGGCCCGACCGCTTCACCCAGCGTCTTCGACCATCTGAGCTGCCCGTCCAGTCCGTAGCACAGAACCGTGTTCTGGTTCTCCACCACAGCGGTCAGAAACAGCGACGTGCCGGCAACCACCGGCGTCGATGCACCCAGCCCGGGCAGTTCCACCTGCCACACGATGTTCTTGTCCGCCGACCATTCCGTCGGGTACCCCGTGCCATCTGAGTTCCCGGTTCCCCGAGGGCCCCGCCAGCCATGCCAGTCACCGGACCGGGCGCTGTGGGAGGCTCCGCACACGACGAGAACGACGAGCAGTCGCAGCCATGACCGAAACGGCTTTGCCATGGGTGATCCCTCCGGAAAACCTCAGGAATACGGAACTACGCGGCGGCGCACGACAATGTCAGTGTGCCGTATGACTATGAGCTTCTGCGGCAGCATGATGCGCGTGGTCATGATGTGCGTGGTCATGATGATGGTCGTCTGTGACTTCCTCGTCCGGAAACTGGACCAGTCTGCCGAATGCTCCCGACAACTGAGCCGAACCACACAGCAGGGCAATGCACGTGAGCATCGTGACATAAATCAACTTGCCCGGATAGTTGCTGACAACCAGCCCGAACAGCACATGGGAACCCGTTTCCGGGGGAGCCACGGCGCCCCACACCAGAACGGCTGTCAGCATCAGCAGCAGAACGCCGACAATCCCGCCGCGCCACAGGATCGGGAATGCTCTCGACCAGTTCACGGCAAATGTCCAGAACCCGACCCAGGTCAGCAGCGGCAGCCATGGCAGGATCAGCATCACCAGTGCGACGACAACATCCAGCA
>SYLK01000657.1 GCA_005809115.1 Planctomyces sp.
CCATCAACGCAATCGTGAAATGCCCTAGAAGGACAGATTCATGGCCGTTCCGCACGCTCGCTCTGGCCAGGTGATAGACGTCCGTCCGCTGGGCGATCAGCTGAGGCATGCTGTCACAACGACGCTTGTCAATTCCGAACAGGTGGAGGTCATTCGACTGATTCTGCCGACCGGGAAACAATTGCCGCAGCACCGGGTTGCGGGATCGATCACGATTCAGTGCCTTGAGGGCCTTGTCGAGGTCCACGCGGCCGAAAGCACTCAGATTCTCGATAAGGGACTGATGGTGTATCTGGCAGGCGATGTACTGCACTCACTGACGGCCGTCAGGGATTCTGCGGTACTCGTCACGATTCATATCCCGGGCAACATCGTCTCAGCCGCCGATGTCCCCTGACGGAGGAGTGCTTTCATGAATCCCGAACGCAACCCGGATCCACTGCTCCTGTCGGATGGGAATTCCGCGACGCCCTCTGCTGACTGGAACGAGCATGAGCATGTGTCCGATCAGATCCAGATTGAAGCGCAGAAGCTGGTCCATCTGGTCGGCAGTCCGGAACTCGCCAGGAAGTCGATTGACGTTGTCGAGCAGCGTGAGCCGCAGTCGCCTGCCGGTGGCAGCAGACCGACTGCACCGACAACGAAGGACCGGAACACTGAGTTTTTGATGGCCCTGCAGAATTTGGAAACTTCGCTGGCAACTCCGGTCGTTTCGGGCGAAATGCTGGAATGGGTAACCACCGCACGACTCGCGTGCGAGCACGTCGGTGTACTGCTGCTGCGTGACATCCCGTCCGCGCATGCCAATCTGTATATTCGGATCGTCGAGGCCGATCCCGAACTCAACAGCCGCGTTGAACAGCTGCGTGCGGCAGACCGACAACTGGCGCTGGTCGACCTGGTCGGCGTCACCGCCAGTTTCAGGAATCTGCTCGATCAGACGCGATCGGCCGAACAGGACGAAGCCAGGGTCAGGCAACTGCGTGAAGACGTCGTCAGGCAGGCCATTGCGTTTGTCATCAGTGCACGGACTCAGGAAACAGCCATTGGTACATGGTTCAGCGAGGCATTTTACCGGGACCGTGGATTCGGTGATTAGAGGCTCTGAAGAAACCGGGGAGTTCATTCGCTATGGCCATGCCGCTTGACCTGCTGTGGCTGACGATTCCGACCTATGTGGTTCTGCAGGTTGTAGCGCTGCTTCGTCCTTCGGGCGGCTCTCGCGTGATCGACGCGGCTCCGACGCGCGGTCAGAGCGACGAGTTTGCAGAGGGCTCGATCAGACGCCTGCGGGAGTGGCCACGCAGTCCCGGCGTCTTTTGCGATGACCGGCAGTCACGTGACCCGGGCGAATCTCCAAAATCCGGTGATTGACAGCAACCGTGTTAAGAACCCCTGAGCAGACCTGCCTGAGGTCCTATGCCGGATGCCAGGCGATTTTTCGAAGAATCGAGGAGCACATGTCCAGTTTGACGCCATCAGATCACCGCGCTGCCATCCGACAGGTCGCAGCGCCCATTACCGATCCAGCCCTTGAGGTGACGGAGAGATCGGCAGAAGCCGCGGGCACAACGTTGCCCGAGCCGGGCAGAGAACAGATCCGCAGGCAACTGCGGATCTACTGTCATTCCCCGTTGTTTTACTGGTGGCCCGTCTGGCTGATCGGATACATATTGGCATTTATCACCTGGTTCGGGGGCAGGCAGATGCAGATTGCATCCGTCGGCCGGCCTGAGGAGTGGATTCATCCGAGCAACAACCTGGGTGTCGTCTACTTCCTCGTCATATTTCTGGTGCTTCTCATCACGAACTTTGCCGTTCGCGGGGCAGCGTCCGGAATGGTCATCCTGAGCGGTGCACTGATAACCGTTGTACTTGCTTACGTAGGCTGGTGGGATGAAGTGTTTTCCTGGTTCGGCAATCTGGCGGTCCACCTCAGCCTCGGGGCCTATTTCTGGTTTTCCAGCCTGGTGTTCCTGGCGTGGACGGTTACGGTGTTCGGGCTTGATCGCCTGAACTACTGGGAAGTCACCCCGGGGCAGCTGACTCACAAGTCGCTCTTTGGCGCAGGCTCACAGAGTTACAATGCTCAGGGAATGGCTCTGGAAAAGCATCGTGATGATCTTTTCCGGCACTGGCTTCTGGGACTTGGATCAGGAGACCTCCAGATTCGCACGTCTGGCGCCACACACGAACGGATCGATCTGATCAACGTACTTCTCGTTGGTTCCACGGTCGCGACCATGCAGCGACTCATCGCTGAAGTGCCGGAAGAGGCGGAAACCAATTGACGCCGGGCCGTCTGCCGAACTTTTTGCCGTTGGTCGGCCGCAGGGAAGTGACATCCTCTGCGGAGCGCCGCTGCTGATTGGCTGTGTGCTGCTGTTTCTGTTCAGTCGCGATTTTGATTGCGTTGCTTCTGCCGGCGGTGCAGCAGGCTCGTGAAGCAGCACTGCAGAAGCGTTGTTTCTGCTGCGGACTCCCGCTGACGCGATCCGCCTGAGCAGTTTCCTGAACGACCCCAATCCGCTGGTGCGTATGGCGGCCCGGCGCTGGCTGATTCAGTCGGATACAGTGGCGGAATTGCAGGATGCCGTCCGCACCTCGGTGACGGCGGTTCTCAACGCCGATGGGCCGCGTGGGATTGCTCAGGCCGCGATCGTGGTCGGCAATCTCGACCATGAGCCGGCAGCCGAACGGCTGGTCGCCCTGCTGGCGCACGAAGCCGGGGATGTCTCCATCGGGGCGGCAAGGGCGCTGCGGAAGCTCGCCGTTCCGTCAACCGCGGAGCCGATTTTTCGGCATCTGCGGCAGGAGACGGACAACAGCCTGATCGAAATCCCGATGAATTCGAATCCGGATCTGAGCTGGGTCTGGGACATGTACGAACAGCACAAACATCTCCTGGAACTCCTGGGCATTCTCGACTATCGCGACGCCAATGCTTACTTGCGACAGTATCTCCCGTTCCCTCCCACGCCCCCGGTGGGACATCCCTTTTTCTGGATCCACTGTACTCATCGAATCGGTCCGGGGCGGATGCCCCACATGGGATCGCGTGTCGCAGACGAACGCGGCCTGAGACTGAATTACGACTGGATTCTCACACTGCCACAACCTTCGCAGCCGACGGACGCAGCCACCGACGCAGTCACTGACGCAGGCGATCTGCCGGAAATCCGTGACCGGCAGACAAGGCTTCTGGAGCAACTGGCCGACGCCGCAGAATTCTCGCCCGACGCCGCAGCGGCGCTGCTGAGCGAGCCCGAGGGCGCGTTGATGCTGCTGAACGCTGTGTCCCTGAACCGCTTCTCCCCGACGACCCGGCAGACGCTGATCGACCACGCTGTGGCTTCAGTCAGCCCTCACGTCCGCGAAGTGTTCGAACAGTGCATTCCGGAACAGCAGCGACGCCAGCCCCCCGAACTGGACATGGCGCGGATCGTGGCAATCGAGGGTGACCCTGTCGCTGGGGAAAAGCTGTTCTTTGCGGATACCCGTCTGAAGTGTCGGAGCTGCCATCGAATCGGGGATCGAGGAACTCAGCTCGCAGAGCAGATCGATCATGCCGGACGGCGCACTGCGGGAACTCGGTACTGAGGAAATCGCCGATCTGCTGACCTTCCTGCACTCGCTCCGCTGAGCGCAGAGTGTCTGCTCAACGACTCGCGGATGAACGCAGGGAACTCCGTCGGATTCGCCCGGATTCGCTCACCCAGCTCGCGATCCATTTTCCTGCAGGTCGACCTGATGATTTCGGAAGTGACCAGGTCCGTGATCGAACGATCAGGACGGATCTACGCAGAGCACTGCACTGCACTGC
>SYLK01000658.1 GCA_005809115.1 Planctomyces sp.
CGTCTCGTCGTCATTGATCAGCCCGATACACGATTCCTTCCAGCCAGTCTCCACATCAACCTCTTCTTCGATTTCTCGCCGCATCCCCTCAAGGTAGGGCGAAGCATCGCGATTCAGATCCAGGGTCGACACATGACCTCCCACGCCCACTGATCGCCTGGAATGCAGACGCGATTCACCCTGCGCTGTTCCCCGCTGGTAGTGAAACACCGCACCGTGGCAGCGAAACACGCAGTACGGAATCAGCTGCTTGAACGACGAGTCCTGCTCCATCTGCTGGCGTGGACGATAGCTTGCATGTGTCGGGTCCAGGATGGTGCTGAGATACCGATCCGGATCCGAGCAAAATCCCTGAAAATGACCAATTCCGTGAAAGACTTCTGTCGGGATCACGAGCACATGTTCTACGGATGTCGTCACTCGGTTGCTCCATTGTGATGGCGGGTGTGATGGTGGGCTGGCGAACCGCCATCCCCGGGGAATTCAGAAAAAGTACAGTTTTGCACGCTGCGCCAAAACGGCGCACCGGCGGGGCCGGCGGTCCGGCGCACCGGCGGTCCGGCGCACCGGTGAGGCTGCCCCATGAGGACGGTACTCTCCCAGCCTGTGAATCCGCACAGGCTGGAAGCCTGCCCCGCTGAAGTTGAAACCGGTCACGTGTTGTTATCCAGTTCCTGTGCGCTATCCCGCGTCGCCGGACATCAGGTGTCGGACAGCCTGCCCGATGTCAGTCTGTCGCATCAGACTCTCTCCCACCAGAACTGCTCCCACACCGGCTGCTCGCAGACGCAGAATATCGTGATGTGTCCGGATCCCGCTCTCGCTGACCAGCAGCACATCCCGCGGGATCGCACTTTGCAGTGTCAGTGTGTGGTCGAGCGATGTCTGAAACGTGCGGAGATCGCGGTTATTCACCCCGATCAGCTGAGTCCCCGTGGCCAGTACCCGTTCGACATTCGCCGCGTCGTGGAGTTCAATCAGCGCGTCCATGCCGAGTTCCCGGCAATACGCGAACAGGTCTTTCAGTTCATGGTCCGAAAGGCATTCTGCGATCAGCAGAACACAGTCAGCCCCGGCCACACGAGCCTCGGCGATCTGATACCGGTCAATCACAAACTCTTTCCGCATTACCGGGATGCCGACGGTTCGGCGAATTGACCTCAGAAAATCCAGGTGTCCCCGGAAGAATTTTTCGTCGGTCAGGACGCTCAGGCACGTGGCACCGGCGGATTCATATATGCGGGCAATCGCGACGGCATCGAAATCCGGCCGAATGATGCCGGCCGACGGTGATGCCTGTTTGACCTCGGCGATCAGTGCCGGCGACTCCGCGAGACGAAGTGCTTCAGCGAAGCCCCGCACTGGCGGGGCATCCGGCAGGCGGCTTTGAAGTTCCCGCAGAGGAATTCTGGCCCTCGCGGCAGTGACTTCTGTCAGCTTATGTCGCACGATTTCGTCAAGGATGGTCGACAAGGCCGGGTCTCCGCGTTCAGATACTGAATTCTGCGGATCGTATGCGGCCTTCGATTCGGTTCAAGGATTCTGAAACACGTAAACGGTCGCTTCGTCATTTTTGAGTCCACCGACTTCCGCCGTGCAAAGTACCGACATGTGGTTGTCCGCCCCTGGTTTACTGGCTCAGCTCCCGCACCCGAACAATGTGACTCCGGGACAGATCGTCTCGGCCATGGTGATGCTGCTGACGATGAGTGGCAGCCTGATCATGATTGCCGTCTGGTCTGCGAGATATCGCCACACTGGCCATGTGCTGCCTGCGGCCGGTCGGGGGATTCTGCGCGTGCCCGTGCCAGTGATGCTCGCCGGACTCGTACTCGGCGTTCTGATTTCCCTGATGGTGCTGGCCGGCGGTGGGGGCGTTCCAGAGGTCGGGCCCCCGCAGGGCGCTTCCGAAGTCGCAGACTCCGGGAAGTCCGACGCGATCCCGGCACCCGCAGCCGACCCGCTGATCCCCGCACAGTCCGTGACCGACAAGGATCCTGATACCGGTTCGCAGGAGGCGGTCGATGTTCCTGCCGACGGCCCGACGGACCCTGAGCAACAGAATACCGCTGCTCCGGCAGCGGCTCCTGCGTTGTCCCGCCAGCAGTTGCTGGTTTCAATGACTTCCACGCTCACGTTTGATCTTCTGTTGCTGTGCCTGTTCGGGGGGGCCGTGCTTGCATTCAGTCACCGAGGTCGAGTGCGTCTGAATGACCACGGACCTGTGATGGTTGCGGTCATCCCGGAGAATCGCGAGGAGAGACTCCCGGAGATTCCTCGCCCGGCGGAAACCGCCCTGCGCGTCGAGCATCGCTGGCCGGATCTCGATCAACCCCTCGCTGCGCTCTCGTTTCCCGCGACATTTCCCGCGACGTCGATCGCGGGGGGCGAAACCGCCGCAGAGCCCAGTCGCCAGGATCCTCCGAATCGGCCGCCTTTATCCGCCGGACCTGTCACGGCGGATTCCGACGGGATGCCGCCGGATGAGCGTCTTCAGGGGGAGCTGTCACGACCTCAGGCTGACTTGTCTGTGGCTGACTTGTCTGTGCCGGAGGAACCGTTCGCCTTCCTCACAGAACTTCGATTTGCCGCCGAAGTGTTTCTGGCGGCCTGGCTGCCCACGGCCATTCTGCGACTGATTACGGTCTTTCTGAGCTACACGCTGACCGGCGAACAGCCCGGTTCCCATCCGTTTCTCGAAGTGATGCGGGACGGGATCGACTGGCAGGTCTTCGCACTGATCACTTTTCTGGCCGTGATCCTGGCACCATTGTTCGAGGAACTGCTGTACCGGGTCGTGATTCTGGGTGGCATCGTCCAGGCCGATCAACTGCTGGCCGGCTGGTCGGTCTCGTCGGTGGTCTTCTGTCTGGCTCACGGTTTTCCGGATTCTCTGGCCCTGCTGCCACTGGCATTTGCCCTGGGATACACATACCTGCGGCGGAGAAGTTATGTCACGGTGATGCTCGTCCACTTTCTGTTCAACGGATTCAACATGATGATCGCGGCGCTCAGTCTGCTATGATCTGCGGACCTGATCCGCGGCACTGATCCGACGAGCCGGCCTGAGTCCGCCGGTTCGCGATTCCGCCCTCACAAATTTCCTGCTGATCCGATCCGTCTCATACCACCTCACAGAAAATCTGCCGCCACCATGCCGTCAGCCTTTCCTCCTGTCGCAGAGCAACTGCGGATTCTCACTCGCGGTGTCGAAAAGATCGTGCCGGATGACGAGCTGCCCCGAAAGCTCGAACACAGTCGGCAAACCGGGACCCCGCTGCGCGTCAAATACGGAATTGATCCGACCGGGATTGACGTTCATCTGGGACATACGGTCCCGCTGCGAAAGATCCGTCAGTTTCAGGATCTGGGGCATCAGGCAGTGATTATCCTCGGCAACTACACTGCGATGGTCGGTGACCCCAGCGGCCGGGATGAAGCGCGCAGCCGACGCCTGACCGAGGCCGAAGTGGAGTCCAATGCACGAGACTACCTCGCGCAGGTCGGCAAGGTGATCGATCTGAGTCGTGCCGAAGTCCACCGGAATGGTGACTGGTTCGGACGCATGTCATTTGCGCAGGTTCTGGCGCTGTGCGGGCGGGTGACTGTGGCGCAACTGCTGACGCGCGATGATTTTGCACGCCGGTATCGCGATGAACGGCCCATCTTTCTGCACGAATGTCTGTATCCGGTAATGCAGGCCTGGGACAGCGTGGAGATCCGGTCCGACGTGGAACTGGGCGGGACCGAACAGCTCTACAGCTTCATGCTGGCGCGTGACCTGCAGGCCCAGGAGGGGCTGCCGCAGCAGATCGGCATGATGTCCCCGATTCTGGTGGGGCTGGACGGTGTTCGCCGCATGGGCAAGAGCCTCGGGAACTATATCGGGATCAGTGAATCGCCGTTTGAAATGATGAAGAAGTTCATGCAGTTGCCGGACACGGCCATGCGGATGTTCTTTGAGCTGCTGACAGAGATTCCGCTGGATGAAGCCGATCGCCTGCTGTCCGGGCACCCCAAGGAAGCGAAGGTGACGCTGGCGAAGCACGTGATCGCTCAATACCACGATGCCCGTCAGGCCGAAGAAGCCGCAACACGCTGGCAGAACGAGATCGGAGGCAGCGGTCTTCCCGCCGACATTCCGGAAGTCCGGCTCCGACGAGAGACTCTGCCGGACGGCAACATGCCGGCGGTGCGGCTGCTGACAGAGCTGGCCCTCTGCAGCTCGGGCAGCGAAGCCCGCCGTCTGATCGCGCAGGGCGGCGCTCGTCTGGGACCTGATAAGGTCGCGGTCGAATCCGCCGATCAGGCCATTCGGGTTGACGATGGTCTGCTCGTCTGGGCCGGCAAGAAGAAGTTCTGCCGCGTCCGGCTGGAATAACCGGCCAGCGCCACTTTCGGTCTGCGGTCTGCCGTTTGCGGTGGCAGTTCAGTCGGCCGGAGCCTGTCTGGGGCTGACTCAGATATTGACATCGCTGAAGCGCATCGTGTGCGGGGGGGGGGCATTCCCCAGTCGCGGCATCGCAGGTCATCTCGCGGGGCCGCGACAGGTTCCATTGCGGAAAACGATCCGGGAGATAACGAACCACGACACGGAACTCGACCGCCTGTCGCGCGATTCCCTGTTGCGGACGTCGTGATCATTCCGCGGCCAGTGGGACCAGGCGTGCTCCTTCGCGAACTGTGTCGCCTGGATACAACACGACCTCTGCGCCCTGTGTCAGGCCGCTCAGGACTTCTGCGTCGGTTTCGTTTCGGTGTCCGATGGTCAGCCGCGTGAGTTGCGCCCGCCCGCCGACACGGCAGTACACGGCCCAGTCACGGCCGGAACGAAACAGCGCTCCGGCGGGGACCTTCACAACGTCCTCGGACGCCCAGACAACGATGCGCGCCTCGACTCGAAACCCGTCGCCGAGTGGCACACGGACATCCTGATGTTCAAAGTCGATGATCACGTTCACCCGCTGCTCCTCAACGCCCAGTGCCGAGATTTTCGTGAAGGCCGCGGGTTCCACCCGGCGGACTCGGCCGGTCAGCGGATGTTCGCCGCCCCACTGTTCCAGAAAAACCGCGGTGCCTGGGCGAATCCGTACGGCGTCGGACGACAGGACGTCCACCTCGACTTCCAGGTCAGCGGGGTCTCCCAGCTCCAGCAGAGGTGACCCGGCCGTCACGATGGTTGCGCTTTCATGAAACACGCGCAGCACCTGACCGGTAATGGGGGCGGTGATGGGAAACTGATATTCCGGTTGCGATTCACCCGGTTCTCCGGAATGGATCAGTGCCGCCTCATCGAGTTTCAGTTCGTATTCCGCGATGTCACGGGCAAACGCAACTTCGTTGTATTCCGCCCGGGCCAGATCGAACGCCAGCTGTTTCTCGTCCAGCAGCTGCGGCGGCACCGCATTTTTTTCTGACAGCTGCCGCACACGTCCCAGTTCCGTCTCCGCAAACTTCAGTTTCTCCTTCGTGGCATCCTGCTGTGGTTGCAGCCGGGCCAGTCGCGCGGTACTGGCCTGAACACGGGCGCGGGCTTCGGCCAGCGCGCGGGGGTCCAGCAGAGCCGGGTTGGTGGGCTGGATCACTGCCAGCTGCGTTTCCCCTGCCACTACCGCGTCACCGGGATCCAGGTCGATGCGAATCAGACGCCCGGCCAGGGGACTGGAGACCGTGTATTTTTCCCGGATGCGTGTCTTTCCATCTTCCCGGACCGTCAGCACCATGCTGCCACGCGTCACCACGGACAGATCGACCAGCAGCGGCTGCGGCCGCGCAAACAGCCACACGAGGCCGGCGGTGCCTGTGAGAATCAGCAGCAGCAGAGGACGGCGCATGCCATGTTTCCCGTTCTGAGATCTCGCTCCGACTTCACCATACTGGCTGCGCAGCAGACAGGCTGCGTCACTGCGACGGCTCGGAACCGCGCAGTCTACTCACGGCTCTTCAGGACTGCGATCAGGTCCAGCTCGTCGACCCGTCGGCGGACCAGCAGTGCCGAAGTCATGGTTGCCAGCAGGACCACGACTGCCGCCTTCCCGTAGGTCGTCCAGCTGATGACAAACGGGATCCGGTACATTTCTGTCTGGACGGCCAGACACGTCAGCCAGGCCAGGCCTCGGCCGATGCCCAGTCCCAGTGGAATTGCCACGATGGTCAGCAGTGCCAGCTCGCCCAGCAGAATCGACGACACCTCGGCGGTCGTAAAACCCAGGACACGCAGAGTCGCCAGCTCCCGACTTCGCTCTGCGAGGGCGATCCGGGCCATGTTGTAGACCACACCACAGGCGATGACACAGGCGAACCCGACATTGAAAACGCGGAGTCGCAGCTGATTTTCCGCAATCGTGTCCTGAAAGCTTTCAATCGCCGCCTGTTTCACCGTAACCCCCGCAACCCGCGGCGTCTGCTTGAGTGACTGATACAGCGATCGCTGGTGCGTTGTGTCGACCTTCAGCCATGCACCGGAAACACGCGGGCTCTCACCCATCAGGCGGTCAATCTGCGCGCTCTCTATCCAGGCGTTGGCCCCGCTGTAGTCCCGGATCAGCTCTGTGACAGTCAGCCACGTCACGGGACGTCTGCCTTCCAGGACCTCGACCTCCACACGATCGCCCGCCCGGACTCCCAGCAGCGCTGCAAGGGATTCCGACATCAGGAGGCCTGCCGCGGGCAGATGCTTCTCCCCCGATTCGGCATCCATCAGAC
>SYLK01000659.1 GCA_005809115.1 Planctomyces sp.
ACCGACCTCGCACTCATGCCAAAGTGCTGTACGATGATCACAGCCTGTATGTGATTTTTCGCGTCGAGGATCAATACGTGCGCGCCGTGGCTCGCAAACACCACGATCCGGTCTGCCGCGACAGCTGCGTCGAGTTTTTCTTCACTCCGGGGACTGACGTCCAGCTCGGCTATCTGAATCTTGAAATGAACTGCTGCGGCACACTGTTGTTCGGCATCCACACCCCGGACACGCCCGACGGCCTGATGCCCGTCGAACACTGTGAACTCATCGAAATTGCGCACTCGCTGCCGCAGCAGTCGATCGATCCGGAGATTCCAGGGCCGGTGGTCTGGACGATTGAGTGCCGGCTGCCCTTCGAGGTCCTGCGCAAGTACATCACCTTCCAGGATCCTGCCCCCGGCCGAAGCTGGCGCGCAAACTTCTACAAATGCGGCGACGCCACGTCGCATCCGCACTGGCTGACATGGTCCGTCGTGAAACGCCCGCAGCCCGATTTTCATCAGCCGGCGTTTTTCGGTCTTCTGGAATTCGGCTCGGACCTCGCCATAAAATAGTACCGACAGCACCCAGCACGGACTCAGACGACGATGTCTGCTTCGGCCTGCAGATTGTTGATCCTGTCCTCGTTCCATGGACGACGCTGGGGCAGTGCCGCCGCGGTACCGGAATCCGGCGTCCGGCCGCGGTCGGTGGCGACGAATTCCCATTCGACGGTCGTGGGAAGTCTGACACCAGCCAGCTTACACCTGAGGATTGCCACGTCGACCGGGTAGCCGGAGACCGGCGAGTCCGGAGCTGCGTCCCGTTCACCGTATTTTTCATTGTCGGCGGCCTGAAACGGCTTTGTTCCGGTCAGGATCTCGTACAGGACGATACCCATCGAGAAGATGTCGCTGGAACGCCCGATCAGGCTGACCTCACCGGCTGCCTGTTCGGGCGACATGCAGGCATAGGTTCCGAAGACCTTGCCGTCCTGTGTCACGGTAATGTCGGGGTCCGTTCTGTGGCTGGCGAGTCCGAAATCCGTGATATGAGGCGTCTGTGATCCGTCGAGCAGAATATTGCCCGGCTTCAGATCCCTGTGAGTAATCCCCAGATCGTGAAACGTCTGCATCGCCCGAAGCGACGGTTGTCGTGTGAGAAACAGACAGTGGGAAGCGATTGTGACACGAAGGGCAGACGACCTCTTCGGTGTGAGTGTGTGTCGATCCCGGCGCGCCCGCCACCGCAATCGGCTCGCGACAGTTCAGGCAGTGGAAAATCATGCGAGTCTCATCTTGTCACTGCAGATTCGTCCAGTGATTTGCCCGTGAACGGAAACGAAAAGGTGTGCCATCCCTTGCCGTCCCCGGCCATCGGTTCAGGCGATTGCCCGCTTGTTCCCGTGGCCGAATGGTGAGACACTCTCGCATGCTGCTGATCGAATTTCGCGAGACGCCGGTCGTCCCACCTTCGCGCGGGGCAAGGCTCGGATTAAAGAAACCTCATCTGATATGAATTTTCCTGCCTCCGCATCCGAAACGGACTTGCCCGTCTCCGCCGAACGTGATCACGGATGTCTGCCGAACTGGCAAACCGGAGATCTGCCTGAGCCGCTGCCTCTGACGACCGGAAACATCCTGAGAACGATCGGACCAGGAGCGATTCTGCTGGCGGCGTCAATCGGCGGGGGCGAGTGGATTATCGGGCCGGTGATGGCACTGCGGTGTGGGACTTGAATCCTCTGGATCGCGACGCTGGGAATCTTCCTGCAGATGGTCTTCAATCTGGAGGCGATTCGCTACACGTTGTATTCCGGAGAGCCGATCCTGACAGGCATTATGCGACTGTGGCCTGGCCCGCGCTTCTGGGGTTCCGCTTATATTGCGGCCGGAGTGGCACAATTGGCAACCCCGGCGCTGGCGCTGGGCTGTGCCAATGTGGTCTTTACGGCCGCACAGGGAAATCTGCCCGACGCGGCAGGAGCTGATCGCCGGACACTGCTCTGGATCTCGTACGGGATTCTGGCACTGACCGTGACGCTGCTGCTGTCGGGCAAGTCGATCGAACGCCTGCTGGAACGACTTTCCTGGGTGATGATCGTGCTGATTTTCGGCTTCCTGCTGTTTGCGAATGTCTGGTTCGTGCCGACCGAAATCTGGATCTCGACCGCTCGGGGATTTTTCACTCCGCGGTTGCTGCCTGCAGGCATGAACTGGGCGATGCTGGGTGTCTTTGCCGCGACTGCGGGATCCGGAGGACTGGGGAATCTCGCAATTTCGAACTGGAGTCGCGACAAGGGGTTTGGGATGGGGCGATGGATGGGGGCGATTGGTGGCGTCTTCGCCGCGGACCACATGGAGGCGGCCGAAGTCGGACGGGTGTTTCCGCCGAACAGCGAAAATCTGCGCCGCTGGGCCATCTGGTGGAAATACACGCTGCTGGATCAGTCCGTGCTCTGGGCGCTCGGCTGTGTTGCGGGCATGTTTCTGAACGTAAATCTGACGCTGGCAATTGTCCCGGCGAACGCGATTCCCGCGAACAATGCTGTCGGCGCATTTCAGGCGAAATACATGGCCGACGCATTCTGGCACGGGTTCTGGATTCTGGCCCTGTGCAACGGTTTCTGGATTCTTTTTTCAACACAACTGGGGAACACAGATTGCCTCACGCGAGTGGTGGCGGACACCGCCCGTGCGGGATGGCCAGCGCTGCGGCGCACGGCATCCAGCCGATTGTACGCGGCCTGTCTCACGATCTTCATGGTATGGGGAATCGTGACACTGGCAGCCGGGGACAACGCACTGCAGCTGTTCCAGATTCTGGGACTGGTCGCCAGCCCGATTCTGGCTGTGGGAGCATTTCAGATTCTGCGGGTCAATACGCGTTTTCTGCCCGTCGCAATCCAGCCACCGTTCTGGCGCCGCGCATCTCTGCTGCTGTGCGGCCTGTGTTATACAGCAGTCTCACTGGCCGCGTTCGGCAGCCTGATCAGGGATCTGATCACAGGCAGTCCGGCCCGCTGACACAATCAGTTGAATTCCGGTCCCGGGCTGGGAAGCGCCGCGCTCGCTGATTCGGTCGTGTCAAAGGCACAGGTCCATCGCACCTCTACGGCAGCGGAGCGGCGAGTCGGGCGGCCATCAGGATGGCTTCGATCATCCCGGATGGACTGGCCGGAGTGGACTCGTTCCACGCCCGATCGAAGGCGGTGCCGTGCGTCGGACTTGTGCGCACCAGTGGAATACCCAGCGTGATGTTCACGGCTGCATCGAATCCGAGAAGCTTGACCGGGATATGCCCCTGATCGTGGTACATCGTGACGACGCCGTCGAATTCACCGCCGAAAGCGCGCCGGATCAGAGTGTCGGCAGGAAGCGGCCCCGTAATGCACATGCCAGCACTCCGCATCGCCTCCACGGCCGGCGCGATGAGACGGATCTCCTCGTCTCCAAAAAGTCCCTGTTCTCCAGCGTGCGGATTGAGGGCGGCGACAGCGATGGCACTGCGGCGACAGCCAGTCCGCTGCAGAAAACCGTGCATCAACTCGATTTTTTCGATGATTTCTGCGGTCGTCAGCAGCCCCGGCACGCTCGCGATAGACGTATGCAGGGTCACGTGCGCGATACTGAGACCATGTCTGACTTCCAAAGGATCCCCGCCACAGGCCAGCTCGTCGGGGGAATGGACCAGCTGCCGCAGCCGACCGATGCGGGATTCGGACAGGTGCAGCATCATCGCATACTGGACAACCCCGCACTGCTCGGCAAGGATTTCCGTATGGCCAGGATAATGATGACCGGCCAGATGCAGCGCTTCCTTGTTCAAAGGAGCCGTCACGATGCCCGCGACAAGCCGAGCCTGGGCCAGCTGAATCGCCTGGGTCAGATAGTGAAATGCAGCATCACCCGCCACACCACTGACCCGGCATGTTGGCGCAGAAAGCGCTGCCTCACCGAACGGATCCAGACAGGCGACAAACCCATCCGCCTCCAGTTCCAGCACTCGATTTCGCAACTCACCCGACGTTCGCGGAATTCCCGTCAGCAGCCGCGGTGACGACGACAGTCCGCTCAGTGCGACGGCCCGGCGGAAAATCTCCGGATGCCCGATCACCAGAGGCAGGCACTGCGCCCGGACGGCCTCCGTAGTGATCGCTCTGACTGTGACCTCCGGGCCGATTCCCGCAATGTCGCCAATTGTCACTGCCAGAATCGGGCGGTCTGGCTGATGGCCGCGGGGGAACGCCGCCACGGCAGCGTGCGCCTCAGGCGCAGTGAATCCTTCAGGCGCACCGGTCATTTCGCTGCCAGATCGACGCGAACGAGTTCCTTGTCGTTCCGCGCAAACACACTCTTCATGGCGAAGGCGGGATGGGACCAGATCGTCATGCGCCGCTGCACCGCCCGCGTGGGCTCCACCAGCAGCGCGCGACTGTGCTCGCGATAACCTTCAGCCGTCAGCTCTGCGATGATCAGCTCACCCTGCTCATTGTGCAGAAACACGCGATCTCCCTGAGGAACCAGAAAGGCATTCCACCACCGGCCGCTGCCGGTAGCTGCCAGTGTTTCCCAGAGACGTTCCCCGGTCGCTGTTTTCAGGCATCTGAGCTGCCCGTAACTGCAGACTCCGAAAATATTCGTTTCGGTCACGATCGGCGTGGGCATGATCGAATGCAGGCCGTCGGTTTCAATCTCGCTGTCGCTGCTGCCCTTCCAGATCACTCGCGCGGATTCCGCCTCGACCTGCAGCAGCATTGGCCCATTGTAGAATGCCGTGAGGAACAGCTGATCCCCGATCTGCCGGGGCATCGGCACAGTCAATCCGTACTTGATCTCCCACGGCATTTCCCACAGCACGTGCCCCGTCTCAGGGTCGAGGGACGACACGGCTGTGGGATGCCAGATGATCAGCTGCCTGCGGCCGCCCAGATGATAAATCACCGGAGGGCAGTAGCCGACCCCCGGATCATTCAGAGCACGCCAGATCTCGACGCCACTGCGACGATCGAAACAGACAATCAGGGAATCGCTGGCGCCTCCGACAAGTGCGATGAGGTGATCACCGTCAATCAGCGGCGACGCCGCCATTCCCCACGTCGGCAGTTCGGTGCCGAAATCCGTGCAGAAGTTCTTCTGCCACAGGAGTTTTCCTGTCGCCAGCTCCAGAGTCAGCAGATGGCCCATCGCCCCCACGGTGTAGACCCGGCCGTCATGGATCACCGGGGTCGCACGGGGACCAGCGGGATAACTGATGGTATACGGTGCCGCATACTGATACTTCCATGCCTCGCTGCCTGTTGCCGCGTCAAAGCACAGGACCCGCTCCAGATTCTCATCCGCCAGTCGGTCGGTGAGAATCACGCGGCCATCAGCCACCGCCGGGCCGGAATATCCTTCACTCACAGGAACGGACCACAATCTGGGCAGGAGTCCCCCTGTCACCGGCAGCCGGTCAACAATTCCTTCTTCGTGCCAGACACAGTCCCTGCCGGGTCCTCCCCACTGCGGCCAGTCAGCCGCCGGCAGTGGGCCACAGCAGCAGACCGTCACGACGGCCATCAGGATCCATTGTCTCATGGCACCATGCTCCAGAGTGAGAAGAATCGCAGCCGGTGAATCCGGGATCCCGGTGCCGAGCCGTCACGCAGTCTGACACATCGCGCGCGGTGCGTCGAGTGGCGGAGGGCGGTTCAGTCGGACGACTTCGAGGATTTGCCGCCCGTTTCGGGCTTCTTCGCTGCTCCGGATTCGGACGATGCCGTTGTTCCGGAGGCCGCGGATTCGGCAGCCTTGCTGGCCGCTTCGGCCCCCTTCTTGTAAGACTCACTGCGGTAATCGGTCTGATAAAATCCCGATCCCCTGAAGATGATGCCTCCGCCGGCACTGATAATCCGTTCTGCCTTGAGCGCTTTGCAGGACGGACACTTGCGACTGGGATTTGCCTTGATCGACTGGAATTCTTCCCATTTGTGGCCGCACGCATGACAGCGGTATTCGTATGTTGGCATTCTTCAGGGTTCCTGATGACTGGACAGTCGCCGCATCCCCACCCGTCTCCCCCGTCTCCGGCGGATACGCGTCGCGATGCAGCGACAGAAAATGATCGGAAGCTTCGGGTGGGATACGGTGGCACACTTCTCACGCCGGATGCCGGTGAACCAATGCATGTCCCTCGGACGCGTGTGTCACTCGGACTCGCCCTCGGACGCGCTGTGCGTCGTCACGGCACCGCGTCCGGTTTAAGGGGGCATGATACAATCACCCGTGCGGGGCGAACCACCCGTTCGTGCATGCGGTAACCCTCTTCCACGACCTGCAGGACCGTCATCGGGGCACAGTCCGCAGTGGCGATCTGAGTCAGCGCATCATGTTCCGAGGGATCAAACGGCCGACCCTTCGCCTGGATCGGCTCTGCCGCATGACCTCGCAGCACATCGCGGAACTGCTGAGAGACCATCCGGATGCCGTCGAGCAGATTCTGAAAGTTTCCGGTCTGTTCCGCCGAAGCGATGGCGCGCTGCAGCCCGTCGAGTGCCGGCAGCAGGTCCCGCACGAGTCGCAGCGATTCGTATTTGCGGGCGTCATCCTGTTCTCGCTGAATGCGTCGACGAAAATTCTCCAGGTCAGCCTGAGAGCGTACCAGCCGGTCCTGCAGTTCCACGATTCGGGCTTCCATCAGCTGCAGGTCCGACTGCGATGGCTGAGCG